>JAGGYX010000082.1 GCA_021162305.1 Thermoplasmata archaeon
CTTGATTCAGGAAGATTGAGATCACATTCCTGAAATTTTGTATAATATTCCTTTGTTGAACCAAAATTTAGATCATCATCAAATCCAAGTATTATTATCGAAACCTTATTGTTTCCTATATAGTCTAATGCATCAAAGTAGGGTGGCGAAGTTAATATTCCATCAATGGATTCCTCTTTAAGAAAATCCATTTTTGTTGAATCGGCTTTTATTATTTTTACATCTCCATCAGTTAATTTTATATTTAGCTTTTCAGCCAGTTTTAGAGTAGCACATAAGGTGAGATATCTATCTTCAACATAATTTTGGAAAGACAAAATAAAGTTGTTAGATCTTTTTTTCTCGGAAAATTCTACAATTTTCTGACTCAAAAGCAAAAGGAGAAACTTTTTAATTTTATCATCATGAATTTGTTCTATTTTGTCTTTCAAATAAATGACTTTCTGAAGATGGGGCAAAATATTGGTAAAGAATCTATTTTCTTCTGTGAGATTTAATAATTTCTTCTTAACCTGCTCAATCTCTCCTTTTATATTAAAGGAGTAAAGATCCTGCCCACTATAGTTTATGTTGGAAAAAAGATTTGTTATTTCATCTTTCAATCTTTGTAAATCATAATTTAAGTCACATTTTACCTCTGAAATTGTCTTTCCGATTTCCAAAATTTCTACCCCAATAGCATTTATTCCCATGGTAGGGGCATCTGCTATAAATGCTCCTGAGCCTGCAAAAGGGTCTAATATTGTTTCTCCCTTATCCACCTTTAACAGATTTATTAGTGCTCTTGAAATACGAGGGTCTCCTTTCCCTTTATATTTATGGAGATAATGCAAAAGGGGTTTCCTTAAATCTGTAGAAGCCCAATCTATAAAATCACCAATATGTTTTTTTCCTAATCCCAAATGGGGGGCACGATAATAATTGTTTTTTATATGTGAAAATAATTCTTCCAAACCCTTTTCTATTCCATACTCTTTTTCTGTGAAATATTCCTTCCAATTCTTATAATTTTTTGGAGTGATTGCCACGGCCGGCAATTTCTTAACATCAGTTACGTATTCAAAAAGTGTTTGCACAGGAATTAATCTTATTGTTATAATCTCTTTTTCATTACTTTTACCTCCTTTAAAAACTTGATACAAGTTGTCACTAATTGATGAGAGCATTTTATTCATCTCTCTTTCTGTTGTGGAAGAAGCAATCACATAAATCTCTCTAAAGAAGGCAGGTCGTGTCATTAGTTTATTTATGTCTATGAAATCCACTCTTGCCATATACCCTTGTATTTCTCCCAAGTAAAGATGACGTGTAATTAAATGAATAACATCTTCTTCCAGCTCACTGAAGGGATAATGCTTGAAAAGAGCGGCAATCGTTTTTATCGGCTTCGTTTCTGTATCTAAGATTGCTTCTATTTCATTCTGAGCAAAATATGCTTCGTCAGGATCTCGTAAGTCAAATTTAACTTTAGCTAAAATTGTTATTTCTTCCATTTTTTCCCTTCCAACTTAAAAAGTTCGCATGGTTTTATTTTAAATTGTAGTTTAGTAGGGTCAGGAGTGCCTCCTTTCCTCTGCATTGTTATTTTTCCTATGTAGAGACTTCCTCTTGGTGATACTTTTACTTCTCCTTTGCCAAAAAAATTCATAGCTGTGTTAATATCCTTCAGAATCCATGTTGTGGTGTCGTCTGCCTTATTATATCTCGTTACCAAAATCCAATCTGCTGCAAATCCCCCTCGTCCTTTTAAAATATCGCTTACCACCAAAATTTTATTCTCATTGAAAAAAGATATGATTTTATGAACAATTTCATCTTTCAATTCTGTGAGAAACACCCTTCTTGAATTTCTTAATTGGGAAACATCTATTTTGAGCATTTCTGGATGTAAAGAAGGTTTTACCTCGCCTGTGAATAACTTTAAAGCCGTTGCAATTTTATTATCAAAATGCCACATTTCTTTATAAGAGTCCACCCATCTTTTATCTATCTGATTATAGTCTGCATCTGAATTTGCTTTTTTTAAAGATAAATTTTCAATTTTTAACGCATTATTGATTTTAATTAGTAATCTAATCTGCACTTGTACATCTGTCTTTTTAAATTTCATTAATTCCTCATATTGTTTTTTATCAAACCCAAATTTTTCAATATCTGCTTTCTTTACTCTCGTGGGGATTTGTATTGCTTTCACATAATCTATTTTTTCTATTTCATATCCCATTATTTCAAGCCAGCTTTGAGCTTCTCTGTCTGTTTTCCAGTTATTGAATTTGTTGCATATCGCTTTTTCATTAGCAAATCCTCCTTTTGCAGTTTTTGAACCCAATTCAAAGTCATGCATTTTAAACTCCTATATCTATAGATTGTTTTAGCATTAAAACCTTACGCCTTTTCTGTTAAATAAATTCCAATCATTATTAAAATTGCTCCTGCAATGATTGAAAGCGTGATTGCTTCTTTAAGTATAAAGAATGCAAGAATGATTGAAAAAAGCGGAATAAGATTGAGATATATGGCAACTTTGCTTGCTTCCATTTTCTCCAAAGCCTTATACCAGGCAACATATCCAAAAACAGAGCATAATATGGCAAGATATAAAATGCATGTCCATGATTTTAAAGATATTCTCGCTGGAAAATGCAAAAATGGGATGAAGGCAAGAGTTCCTATTATGAATGCATATGTAGTTATTGTTATCGCATCATATTCTTCCAGTAATTTTTTACCTACTATTGAATAAACAGCCCATGAAAAAGCTGAAAGTAAAATAAGGATATTCCCCATATTCAGATTTATTGAAAAAGTGGGGGAAACAATTATTGCTGCGCCGGCAAAGCCCATAATTATGCCAGCAAATTTCATTGAATTCATTTTCTCTTTTAAAAATATCACCGATAAAATAGCTATAAACAAAACATTCATATTTATAAGAACACCTGCATTGCTGGCTTTGGTGTATTTTATGCCATAAAACTGGAGAATGTAAAGCAATGTAACTCCCGTTAATGCTATTATAACAATGTACGGAATATGATTTAATTTTTTTATCTTTGCATCCTTATTGAAAAGAAAGACTGCTGCAGCCATTAATGGCGAAGCAATGGCAAAGCGGAGAAAAGCAAGTGTTACAGGATCTACCTCCTTCACTGCAATTTTCACAGCAATAAATGAGCCAGCCCATATGAAGGCAACAAATGAAATGAGTAAGCCATATTTCATTTAAATTATCTTTACTTCTACTTCATTTTCTTCTTCTGCAATCCATGGTAGCTCTATCTCGACCTCACCACCAACAGGAATGGTTACACCATCTATTCTATTTTTTTCCTTCCCATTTACAAGTATAACAATACTTCTATCAACAGCATCTGCCTCTCCTTCATTTTTTATTTTTATTTTGGTGATGACTTTGCTTCCTTCTTTCATTTCTCCTTCATGCTCATATTCCATTTTAAGTAATGGCTCCGGCTCGCGTAATGTAACAAGGAAATTCAGGCGTTCTGTTTTCCCTTGGCTTGGGGAAACAACAACATCTATTGATGCCCATTCATCAAGAGGTGCATCTTTTGGAATATTGACCCACAATTTTATCTCAGCTGTTTCTTTGCCATTTAGCACGAGTTGTTCTCTATCGAGTTTTGTTTCCCATTCCTCGGGTATTTTCCCTTCTATTCCAATTTTGTATTTTATTTTGTTTTTTCCTCCCTTCAATTTTTCAAGAGGATTTGTTATTTTCAGGGTAAATGAAACTGCTTTACCAGGCGTTGTTTCTGCAACTCTTTCATCTGCTTCAAGCAAAACAGTTTTCTTTGCAACTCTTCCAAGCAGAGCAGCTATTATTAGTAATGCAGCCACACCGATTATGAAAAGAACATATCCTATAAGCTGCATTTTATTGCTCGACGGTTGAGAAGGAGCAACGATATATATAACCTCGATGGAGCATGTGGCAGTATCTGAAACTTCGTATTCAACAGACTCTGCTTTTAATGTAACTGTCTTTTTTGTTCCATTTGATGCATTCAGAGGTATTGTAACATAAACTCTCACATCTTCACTTTCTCCTTTGGCAAGCGTTATCCTATTTTTTTCCAGCTCGCTTTTCCATTGGCTCTCGACATCAACACTCAATGAATATGTATCTTCCAAATCCCCCGTATTTTTAACTTCGAAAGTCAAATTAACTTTTTTACCTGGCTCGCCTCTCACAATTCCCTTTTTCGCTATCACCTGAACGCCGTGCTGAAATGCTATTACGGTAGTATTGAGCCATATTGAATATGTGCCTTTTCCTGTGCTTGCTATAATGGTGATATTCAAATAATCGCCAGGCTTGGCGTCTGTCGGCGCCCTCACTTTTATTGTAGTGTAGTTAAATGAATTTGCCCCCACCTTTACCAGTTGTGGCATTTCAATACTCCATTTATTGCCAGTATAATTGCTTGAGAGTGAGACATCTTGTTCAACTGATGCATTATTATATATTATTATGCCATATTCAGCTTCCTCGCCGGGCTTTACCTTTTCCTGTTTATCATAGCATTGCAGATAAATTCCACCGCCTGATATATTTACAGGTATCTCTACAAATGAAGGAGCATCAATGGAATCATATAATACATTGGTTGAGAAAAATGGCGCTATAACACTAAATGGAAAATATGAGAGAAAATCAACAGCTTTTTCAACTTTTATTCCTATTGCATGCCCGGCTGGAATTGTGTAATCAACATTATTTATAACAAACGTTTTCGTTTTTATTGTATTATTTGAGATATAAATCAAGGGTGTTACTCTCGAAGAAGCTATAACATCTATATTTCCATTATAAACATCGAGCAAAGAAACTTTAACGAATCTCAATTGAAGAGGGAGTATATCGGGCATTATGAAAAAAGCCTCTATATATAGCGTAGCTCTCACATCTCCTTTTATTTCAGCATCGCTCTGAAGAGGCATTGTGCACCATATGCCATCAGATTCTTCAAGTTTTAAAGATGCAACATAATAGGAAGAAGGAGAGGAAGTATCCATCAGCTCTCCCAAGCATGCATTATTATTCACATCATGAAGATAATAATTTGTAGCTCCAGCGCTTATTGAAGCGAGCATTAACAATGAAATTGAAATTGCAGCTATTTTCATTAAAGATGAAATATTTTTTCATTATATAGTTATTTCTATTTGCCTGCCTTACTCCTTCCAAAAATTTAATTTCTCTTTTCCCATTATCATCATGGCATGTAGAGAAATATATGAAAGGACATCGATAAGATTTTATAAGAATAAGCCAATAGATGACAAAATTGAGAAATTGATAGAAGCAGCCATCAGGGCGCCCACAGCAAGCGGGCTGGAGAACTGGATTTTTGTTGTTTTTAAAAGCGAGGGAGCAAGAAAAAAATTACACGAGCTTATTCTGAGAGGGCATATTGAATATTATAGGGAGAAAAGCAGGGTTGAGAAATTGAAGAAAAAGTTTGAAGAAGGCATGTTTTTTGCCCCCTGCTATATTGGCGTATTTATTGAAAGAAAAGGTATTCTGAGCAAGGAGTATGAAGAGCTGGAATTAAAATGGGCAATTGAAAGTGCTGCAATGGCAATACAGAATTTGATGCTTAAAGCAGTAGAGCTTAAGCTTGGCACATGTTATATTGGTGTTGCAAACTTTCCGGGCATAGAGGAAGAGATTAAAGAAATGGCTTCTTTAAAAGATTGTTTTCTCGTTGGTTTAATATCGGTTGGATATCCAGAAGAAAAGCCAGAGCCAAGAAAAAGAAGGAAAAGCATTGAAGAAGTAATCAAATGGGTATGATATGGGAAAGCAGATTTGTTAGGGGAATATGGAATGTTGCAAAATTTGCAAATGATGAAAAGGAATTGTTTAAAGCATATGATGGAATAATAAAAATTTATGAAGGATGCAATTTATATAATGATTTTTATGAAAGAACAAAAGAAATAATGCGGCCTGCACATGCCAACAGCATCTTTTTCTCAAGGAAAATTTCAAAGATAGTTGATTTTGTTTTGAATGGTATAGGGAAAAAGAAAGTAAAGCTATGGTGTTACCAGCAGGCAATTTTGATTGCAGCAGGAATAAAGGCAATGCACAGTCAATGGAATGAGAAAAGGAAAGCATATGTTGCGAAGGAAAAATTTGAATTCCGCTTTTATGTAGGAAGGAAAGAAAGAAGTCACGTCGAACTTGTCATATATCAATGGAAAGGTAAAAAAACCAAGATTTCAATGGATACGCACCTTGAAGATAAACCATTTGAATGGAAAGGAGGGGCAAGATATTTGAATTCTGTGGTGGAAACCATAAAGGCAAAGGTTTAAATTTCATGAAGTAATACATTTGGATTGATAAAATGGTGGAATACGAAATAATAGAAGCAAAGGAAATAAAATTTGGGAAAAATAATTTTATAGAAGTGGCAAGAAAAAAAGCCATAAGCGAACAGGGAGAAAATGAATTTATTTCCATATCGCGAGGCTACTATCTTGAAGACGGAAAAAAGAAGTGGAAGGCGTCGATAGCTCTTCCGAAGGAAAAAGAAAAGAGAGAGGAAATAGCCAAGCTCATACTTGAATTATGATTTCTCTCGGAATAGAAGGCACCGCTCATACCCTTGGAATAGCTATTGTTGAAAAAATCAATGAAAAATGCAAAATTCTTTCAAATGAATCCAGAATGTATAAGCCAGCCAAGGGAGGCATACACCCAAGAGAGGCTGCAAATCATCATGCAATGCATTTGCCATCTTTACTTCATGAATCCATAAAAAAAGCAGGAGTTGAAATAAAAGAAATTGATTTAATAGGATTTTCTATTGGTCCAGGCTTAGGACCCTGTTTAAGAACCGTTGCTACAGCTGCAAGGACAATAGCCATAAAATACAAGAAGCCAATAATGGGTGTAAACCATTGTATAGCTCATCTCGAAATAGGAAAAGCCTTGACAGGAAGTCATGACCCAGTATTACTATATGCATCTGGAGGAAATACACAGGTTATATCATTACTTGAAAAAAAATACAGAATATTTGGGGAAACTCTCGATATCGGAATTGGCAATTGCCTTGACAAATTTGGAAGAGCCATTGGCATACCCTTTCCTGCTGGTCCCCACATTGAAAAGCTTGCAAGAAAAGGAAGGAAATATATCCCGCTTCCATACTCTGTCAAGGGAATGGATGTTTCATTTTCAGGGATTTTAACAGCTGCTCTTTCTTTGATAAAAAATGAAAGCATAGAAGACATGGCATATTCCTTGCAGGAAACGTGTTTCAGCATGCTTGCAGAGGTGACAGAGCGAGCTATGGCTCATCTGGAGAAAGAGGAGGTATTGCTGGGCGGCGGCGTCGCCTCAAATATGCGGCTACAGGAGATAATGAAAAAAATGGCTATGGAAAGGGGGGCAAAATTTTTTGTTCCCTCCAGACAGTATCTGGTAGATAATGGAGCGATGATAGCATGGACAGCAATTTTAATGCACGAAGCAGGATATAGAATGAGTCTTGGAGACACCAAAGTAAGGCAGAATTTCAGGACTGATGAGGTGGAAGTAAAATGGAGTTGATAAAAAGAGGGGCTGAGGCAAAGATATACAGGGCAAAATGGATGGGAAAAGAAGTGGTCATAAAAAGAAGGGTAAGAAAGGGATATAGAATAAAAGAGCTTGATGAGGAAATAAGGAGAAGAAGGACAAAGGAAGAAGCCTTTCTAATGGCTGAGACAAGGAGGGCAGGCGTTAGTGTTCCAATAATATATTATATAGATACAGTAAAAATGGAAATTGTGATGGAATATATTGGAGGAAAAAGAATAAAAGATTTTATAGATGATGAGAATGAAGAAACACAGAAAAAAATATGCAGAATGATTGGAGAAAGTGTTGCAAAAATGCATTCTCATGGCATAATACACGGTGATTTGACCACATCAAACATGATTTTAGCTGATAAGCTATATTTCATTGATTTTGGACTTGGAATGAAAAGTTTTGAGAATGAAGCAAGAGGCGTTGACATGCATTTACTCATGGAGGCATTTAATGCTGCTCACAGAAATGAAAAGCTTTTCAAATGGGTTTTTGAAGCATATGGGGAAAATTTTGATGAGGCAGACGAAGTTAAAAGGAAAATAGATGAAATAATAAAGCGTGGAAGATATATGAGGAGAGTATCATGATTTATTTTATTACGGGCAACAAGCATAAATATATAGAAGCAAAGAAAATATTGCATGAAATAGAAATGAAACATATTCCATATCCAGAGATACAGGCAGACAGCCTTGAAGAGGTTGCAGAATTTGGAATAAATTATTTAAAGAATAAAGTAAACGGAAAATTTTTTCTGGAAGATTCCGGTTTATTCATCAATGCCTTAAATGATTTTCCAGGAGTTTATTCAGCATATGTTTTCAAGACAATTGGAAATGATGGCATATTAAAACTCATGGAAGGAATAGATGGGAGAAAAGCATATTTCAAAGCAGTTATAGCATACTATGACGGGGAAATTCATTTATTCAAAGGAATATGTCATGGAAGAATAGCCATGCAGAAAAGAGGAAAAGGATTCGGATATGACCCGATTTTTATACCTAATGGAAGCAAAAAAACATTTGGAGAGATGAATAAAGAAGAGAAAAATAAATATTCTCATAGAGGAATTGCTTTAAGAGAATTTGATAGATTCCTAAACTCTCAATGATTCTATTGCCTTTTTATAATTCTTGCTCTTGAAAATATATGAGCCAGCAACAACGACATCAACGCCTGCTTTTTTTACAGTTTTAACATTCTTTGCGTTTATTCCGCCATCAACGCTTATATAGCCATTCATCATTTTTCTTGCTTTCTTTACTTTTTCTACCATACTTTCGATGAATTTTTGTCCTCCAAATCCAGGCTCAACAGTCATTATAAGAAGCAAATCAATTTCATCAACAACATTTTCAATCATTGATAGAGGCGTTGCAGGATTTAATGCCACCCCAACCTTGCAATGCTTTTTTATTTCTTTTATAAGCCTGTATAAGCTATGGGTTGCCTCTGCATGCACCGTTATTATATCCGCTCCAGCTTTAACAAAATCCATGTAATGTTTTTCAGGTTCGGAAACCATTAAATGCACATCAAAAGGAAGTATTGTTACTTTCCTTATGCTTTTGACAACGATCGCCCCAATAGTTATATTTGGAACAAAATGGCCGTCCATGATATCAAGATGAATCCAGTCAGCATAAGGCTCAACTTTTTTTATTTCTTCTCCAAGCTTTGAAAAGTCAGCGGAAAGCAATGAAGGGGCAACAATCATATTGTTAAATTGAAAGGATATATAAAAAAATAATGAAAGGGGAAAATCAGTCTCCCACTTTCTCTAAGCTTATGCACTCTGCCGGGCAGGATTCAACAGCCTGTTTAACACAATCATACAGGCTATCATCTATTTCCGGCTTGAGCACAACGCTTATTCCCTCATCATCAAGCTTGAATACCTCTGGGCATAGACTCTCGCACACTCCATCTCCAATGCACGCATCCCTATCAACACTTACCTTATATTTTGCCATTTATATCACCTGAGCCTATATGATAAACCTCAATATAAAATTTGCTGTCTCGGCTGCATAATTATTCCAAGAACAATAAGAAGCAATCCGACTATTGTTGAGATATATATTCTTTCTCCAACTACAAAATGTATGAAAATTAATGAAATGAAGGGAGAGAGATAAATAAAGTTGCTTGTTCTTGCATAATTTTTTGATTTTTCTAATGCCTTGAACCATATGAAAAATGTCAGGCTCATTTCAAAAAGTCCAACATATATGGCGCCCGCCGCCCCCAATGGATTTAAAGAAAATCCGTAAAATGTGGCGAGAGGCAGGAGAAATAGAAAGCCGAATAGAAAGTTCATGAAGAGCTTTATTGATGCATCTCTTTTGTCCCTTACATTCAGAATCCAGAATAAAGCCCATATTATTGAGCTTGATATTGCGAGAAATATGCCAAGATTGAAATGGAATTGAAAGCTGTCTTTAAATGAGATGATAACAACGCCACAAAAGCTTATTAGTAAGGCAATGATGTTGCGGGTGCTGAACCTATGCTTTAAAAGAATGGAAGAAAATAAAACAAGCATCAATGGCCATGTATAGTTGAGGGGCTGAGCTAATTGGGCAGGCAACATATCATATGCTGTGAAAAGGACGATGTAATAGAGAAATGGATTTAAAAATCCCATAATAAGAGATGCTTTTAGCTCATTTATGGATGGCTTCAGCATTTTTATTTTTCCCTGAGCAAAGATAATGGCGAGGAGGCACATCATGGAGAAAAAAGATGAATATACAAGCAATTGAATTGGTGTGAGATACCGCAAAGAAATTTTGAATGCACTTGCCACTGTAGACCATAGCATGACAGCAAGCATAGCATAGCCTCTGTCTTCCATAATAAAAATATAAAAAGAATTAAAACATCTTTCTGAAATAAATTTATATCTTGAATGCTTTTCATTTCATGATAGTTAAAGATATTGAATTGAGCAGGATAAACAATGTAGATGACTTGGTAAAGCAATTTTATATGGCTGGTGGATTCACTGCAAAAAAACTTGGAGAGGCTGTAAACATATATGAAGAAATGCTTAACGATGAATATTATATATTCCTGACTTTTCCTGCATGTATTGTTGCTACAGGAACAAGAGGCATTATAAGAGAAATGGTTAGGAGAAAGCTTGTCCATGCAATTATAACGACATGTGGCACTCTCGACCATGATTTGGCAAGAAGCTTTAAGCCATATCATCATGGAACTTTTTTTGCCGACGATGTAAAGCTTCATGAAAAGGGAATAAACAGGCTTGGAAACATTTTCATTCCAAATGAAAGTTATGGAATAATAATAGAGGAAAAAATGAGAGAAATAGTAAAAAGCCTGCCCGAAAACGCTGGCACGAAAGATATTGCATGGGAAATTGGGAAACATGCTGGCAGGGATTCCATTTTATACTGGGCATGGAAGAATAAGCTGCCAGTCTACATTCCTGCCATAACAGATGGCGCCGTTGGCTGGCAGATATGGATGCATTCGCAGGAGAAAAAAATTGATATAGATGTTTTGAAAGATGAAAAAGAGCTTTCAGACATATTTTTTACAAAGGAAAAGATTGGGGGCATAATCATTGGAGGCGGCGTTTCAAAGCATCATCTAATATGGTGGGCGCAATTCCATGGAGGGCTTGATAAGGCAATTTATATTACAACCGCAAGTGAATACGATGGCTCTTTATCTGGCGCTCGTTTAAGAGAGGCAATATCATGGGGAAAGGTTAAGGCGGGAGCGAAGCATGTTACAGTAGAAGGAGATGCGACCATCCTGCTTCCAATCATGGTGGCATCTATACTGCAAAGGCTATCCATTCGATAATTGTTCGAGACCTTTTATAAAAGACTTTCATATTTAACTGTATGAGATTGCCTGCAATGCTAATTGCTTTCATTCTAATTATACCGTTTGCATCAGCATTTGATATTGGTGGTTTTGAAGTAAAAGATGGAAATTTAGTGGGGAAATATCATCCTGCTGGTTTGGAAGGATGCGTAATTTCCTGTTATACAAATCAACATGTTTTGGACATGATTTATAAAAATGACTCAGTAGATATAAAATTTGATTTTCTTGATGACCCATTATTAAAAAAACTTGTCAATGCAAATTCTGTCCTTAAAGATGCCATAGATAAAGAATTGATAAATAAGACCCTGAGAATCAAAGGTTCGAGAATATCTTTTGAATATCCTCCAAATGGTTGTAAAGTGGAATTGCATGATACACCAACAAGATTTTTAAAAATAGAAACAAGCAGGATAATAATTCATACAAATGGAAAATATAATATAGAAAGGGTTGACCAGCGTCAGAATCAGCTGAGAATCAAAAAAGACAACTTTACATCAATTTTGCTCAGCACCAATCCAATGATGGTGGACGGAGATAATATAACAATCTATGGAAACATGGTTTTTGTTAGCTTTTCATTGAAGAATCCCGTCAGAAAAAAAATTGAGAATGCATTTTCCAATGGTTCCATAGGTGGTGAGGTTTTTATAGCTGGAAAGCAAACAGACAACATTTCATATTTTGGAAATATTTCAATAAATGTAGATAAAACAATGCTTGAAAAAGGAAAAATTGTTTTGAATGTTAAGGGAGATGATGGAGAATATGGAAAGGTTATAAAAGTGGGAATAGCAAAAATGCACGGAAAAATAGTTGTTACATATGATGGAAGGATAATAAATGAGGCAAATAGCATAGAAGACATACTCAATCCAAATGATGATGGTTCAAATCCTGAATACTACAGGCTTTATTCAGATAAAGAGGGAACATTTTTGCTTATAAGCATTCCTCATTTCAGCGAGCATAAAATAAGCATTGAGTTTATTGTTGAGAATCCTATTGCAAGATTGGCAGCCATATCTTTTGGCTTGCTTATTGTGGGAATAGCTGCTTTCTATATATTTAAACCTTAATCTTTGATTTTTAAAAAATTATTCCAAACCTTTTTATGTATGAATCTATATACTCGTATGCAAGAATTTGCTTCTCTAACCTCCAAAGAACTCAAACAGGAGCTTGGAAAATCTGAGGAAAAATACCAGCAACTTATACAGAAGAGAGATGAATTGAATCAGATGGCAAGATTGGTGAGGGAAGAAAGAGATATGCTTCATGAGGAAAAGAAAAAGCTTATAGAAGAGATGCATGAAGTTAAGAAAAAGAGAGATGAGCTTGTTAAAAAGATGAGAGAGCATAAAAAGCTCAGAAACGAATATCAACAGCAGGCAAAGGAGCTTATCAGCAAGAAAAGAGAACAAAGAAAGAAAATGAAATTGAGCAATGCTTATCTCAGAGCCGAAGAGTTAAAGCTGGAAATAAGAAGGCTGGAATATGAGCAGGAAACAGTTCCCATGTCTCCCAAAGAAGAGGAAAGACTTATAAAAGAAATTAAAGAAAAGAAAAGAGAATATGAAAAGTTGAGAAAAGAAGCAGAAAAACAAAAGAGCGTTGAGATAGATTTGCAGGATTTAGATGAAGCAATAAACAAACTCTTTTCAATGGCGGATGAGCAACATCAGATGGTTGTGAAATACTATCAGGAGAGCCAGGAATATCATAACAAATTTTTGAAACTCGTTGAAGAAATAACAAAATTGATAAATGAAGCTAATGCAAAGCATAAAGAATATTTAGAGATAAAAAAGAAGGCAGATGAATATCATAAAAAGGCAGTCGAGATGAGGAGCAAAATAATTGCAATAAAGAAGGAAAGGAGAAGCAGATATGAAAAAGCGATGAAGATGCTTGAAGAATACAATATAAAAGCGAGAAAAATAATGGATGCCGAGGAATTAGAAAAGTTCGTCGAGCAAAATATAGAAAAACTGAAAAAAGAAGGAAAAATATCAATTGGATTATAATGGGAGCAAAGGCAATAGTTGGGCTTCAATGGGGGGATGAAGGAAAAGGAAAAATAACTGATTTTTTTTCCTCACAGGTAGATGTTGTAGTTAGATACCAAGGCGGCAACAACGCAGGGCATACCGTCGTTGTAAATGGCAAAAAATATAAATTTCATCTGCTGCCGTCTGGCGGGCTGCGGGGCAAGAAACTTGTTATTGGGAATGGTGTTGTGGTGAATCCATCTGTGCTTCTGGATGAAATAGATATGCTTTCCCGCCATAGTAAAATTGACCTGATGGTGAGCGATAGAGCAAATGTTATCATGCCATATCATATTATGCTTGATGGAATAGACGAGGAACGCCTCAAAGATAAAAAGATAGGGACAACGAAGCGGGGCATAGGTCCATGTTATGCTGACAAAATAGCGAGGCTTGGAATCAGAATGGGAGAACTTGTTGATAAAGAATTGTTTAAAGAAAGACTGGAAACGATTTTTTTGCTCAAGGAAAAAATATTTGAAGCATATGGATTGCATCTTGATATAAATGAAATTTTTGAAGAATATGCTGACTATGGAGAAAAATTGAAGCCTTATGTTGACGATACCATATATTATCTCAATTCAATTATAGATGAAAAAGAAATTCTTTTTGAAGGTGCTCAGGGTTTCTTGCTTGATATTGAATATGGAACATATCCATTTGTTACATCTTCAAATCCAGTAGCAGGAGGGATTTCAACTGGAGCAGGAGTGAATTTGAGAAAAGTGGATGCCATCATTGGAGTGCTGAAAGCATATATTACGAGAGTTGGAGCAGGTCCAATGCCAACTGAAGAAAAAGGAAAAATTGGCGAGCATCTTGCAGAGAAGGGAGGTGAATATGGAACAACAACTGGAAGGAAAAGGAGATGTGGATGGCTTGATTTGGTGGCTGCCAGATATGCAAGCATGGTAAATGGAATTGATGCCCTCGCCATAACAAAGCTCGATGTTCTGGATGGGCTTGAAAAGATTAAAGTATGCATTGGATATGAATATGAAGGTAGAATATATGATGGATTTCCTTCAATGATAAATATTCTTGAGAATGTTAAGCCAGTTTATGAAGAATTGCCTGGATGGGAGGGAGCAAGAGGCAAAAAAAGATATGAGGATTTACCATTTAATGCAAGAAAATATTTGAATTTTATTTCAGAATGGCTTGATGTTCCATTGACAATAATTTCAACGGGAGCTGGAAGAGAGGATACAATTACAATCCAAGCTGATTAGCCACGCTTTTCATTGCTTCGAGAGCAACTTCAAAAAATTCGTCCATGTTTAATCCAAATTTTTCGCAATACATTATTTTATTTCTGTCAATTCTCCTTGCAAAAGATTTATCCTTGAATTTATTTTTCAGCGTTTTTACTGTAACATTCTTTAATTTTTTATCCGGCATTACTAAAGCTGATGCAACTATCAAACCAGAAATGGCGTCGCTTGCAATCAATGCATAATCAAATTTTGTTTTTGCTTCAACACCTGTCATTTCATTGTGAGCCATTATCGCATGCAGGGCATTCTCTGGAAGCATACCCTGCAGCATTTCTGCAGATTTCAAGCCATGTTCTTTCATATCAACTTGTTCATAATCAATGTCATGAAGCAATCCAGCATAATACCATATTTCTTCATCCTCGCCAAGCATGGAAGCAAGCTTTTTCATAATTGCAGCCACAGCCACCATATGCTTGCGCAAATTTTCATTTTTTATGCCATTTAAAAATTCTGCTGCCTTCTCTTCCATGATTGGAAATATTTTTCCATTATATTATTTTCTCTTCAATTTTCCTTCAATCTTTTTACAATTTCATTTATATCAATTCCAGCAAGCTTGCTCAATTCATTATGAAGTTTCAGTAATTTTCTGACTGCTTTTTCTCCTATCTTTTTTTCCCATATTCTTGCCACATCTTCAACGCTTCTATATCCATTTCCAACCAAGTTGTCTGCATGAGCAACTATTTTCTCTTCTATTGCTATAGGGCTATAATCTTTTTTTGGCAATCCAAGTTTGATTGCCTCTTCTTCATCTATGCCTGCTCCTCCATGACGCTCTATAATGTTTAAAACTTTCTTGGGCATGCCATAGCGAGAGGCTATTTTCACGCCCTCAATAATGTGCATTATCCCATGTGTTTTTGCTCTTCCTATGTCATGAAGCATTGCTCCAGCTTCCACAGCTTCAACATCCACATTGTGTCCGTTCTCTTTTATTCTTCTTGCTATCTCAACAGCCAGTTTTGCAACTTTCATGCAATGTTTTATAACGCCTTCGCTGCATCCCGCAAGGCGGAGCATTTTGATGTAATTATATTTTATTTTTTTGCCATGCTTGCTCGGGAGAATTTCCATTATTCCATCAAATTTCTTATCCAGCCAAGCCCCTTTTGTCAAAAAATGAAGGAATATTGCAAGAGCAGCAACTTCACTATGAGGCTGATTTCCTATGGCTACATTATAGTCAGCAATGCGATAAAAATCGCCAGGAACTTTTTCAGAACCAACTACAATGAGCAATTTTTTATTTCTCCTTATATCGTCCATGACCTCGTCAACTCTTTCACCATACATTGTAAGATGGGCAATCCTTCCATCCCATTCATTAAAATATTTTCTCCATGGGATACCTGTTTTAATAAAAAAATCCCCGCCAAAGCGAGCATTAACGCTTCTCACACTCTCTTCAATTTTATCATCTTCTGTATCGATAACTATTCCATCAGCCCCAAAAGCCCTTGCAACCAGAGCAACATGCGTCGTTATTCTTTTATCTCTTGCAATTCTGTGGCCATAGCGGTAAACTACAACTTCCATTCTTCTTTTTCCTCCTCAGGCAGCAGGAGCAGATATGTGCAGGCGGCGGCAAGGAAAAAAGTAACGAGCGGATGAATTGTATTCCATATGCTTCCCTCCTTCAGGGCAATTATCATTATTATGATGGCAGCCATGCTTAGTATGCCTGCAAGGAAACCAGCAAGATTTGGAGAAATTTTGGAGAGAGGAGGCAAAACTGAGAAGGCTACGAGGATGAAGTATATGACAAATGCACCAAGCAGGGCAGTTGCCACTGCATATATGAAAAGCACATTCAATAAATTTTTTCCATAAAGAGTAAAAAACCATATATAAAAAGCTAAGCCCATCCACCCCAAGCCCGAGAGAAACGCCAGCAAACCTTTATGCAATTTCATAAATCTGAAAAAACCATGTCCTTAATAAAATTTGTTTAATTTTTCTCTCATCTATGAAAAAAATCGACACATTTATAAATATCTTATAAATGGAGATACGGAGGGGATATAAAATGAAAAGTTGGGCAGCTGGTCTGGTTGGACTGGGTATATTGTTGCTCTTTATAGGCGAGATATACGGAGTGCATGCAACAGAAGACGACGTTAAAACAGCAGCGGATTTATGCCATGTCGGTGTATTCCTTGCAGGCTTGGGCTTTGCCCTTGGAGGAATCGTTGACACGGAAGAAGATAAATTCGTAAGATTTGGATTGATACTGGCGGCAGCCATCTTCATGGGACTGCTTTGGAACATAGGAAGCTACTTTGGCTTCGCATAACTACGATTTTCTCCCCTTTTATAATTTTTTAAAACGAAAACCTTTTTTATCAATAATAGCTATTGCCACATCAACTTTTTTATCTTTTTTGGTATGTTTTATTGCTTCAATTCCCATTTTTATTGCATCATTCATGCTCATTCCTTCCTTATAATTCTTCTCAAAATATTCTATTGCAATATCTCTTCCCTCTCCTTCAGCAGTAGCCTTACATTCCATCATTGCTCCACTTGGATCAGTGGCGAAGAGGCGAACGCCACTTTCATCAACGCCGCCAATAAGCAAAGCTGTGCCAAAAGGACGAACACCGCCATATTGCGTATAAGTCTGCTTGAAATCGCATATTTTTCTTGTTAAAGCCTTAACCTGTATCTTCTTTCCATATGTTATCCTGCTTATCTGTGCTTCCACTCTTGCCCTTTCCACCAATGCTCGAGCATCTGCAACCAAGCCTGATGTGGCGCAACCAATATGCTCATC
>JAGGYX010000044.1 GCA_021162305.1 Thermoplasmata archaeon
CAGCATTCCTCAAAGCTGACTCAAATGATTGTAAGTAATCCTTGTGTCTGCCAACGCCTTTTGTAAGGAATAATTTCTTGGGTATAAGCATGTTGGTAAAATTGTTATGGATAATAAAACTTTGCATCAAACTCTTTTAAATCCACGCCTTACAAAATCGGCAAATGAATAAATCTGGCTTTTAACAGGGTGATAAAATCTGAGAGTTGAGCCAACTTTTGTTTCTCCTTTCAATATAGCTTCTATGGCATCATCAGTGCTTTCAGCATCTATAAGGGTATATGCTCTACCACACTCCCATATAAAATGGGCATCACTACCCGCCGTCATCGGAAGGCGGCGACGCAAAGCATATTGCCTTGCTTTCTTATTTTGCGTGGGAAAATTTCTTCCATTGATAACCTCGACAGCATCTATTTTCTCAACTTTGGGTTTTGAAAAACGAAATGGGTGGGCTATTATTGCAATGCCACCTTTATCATGTATTTCATCTATTGCATCTACTGCAATCCTGTTTTTTATCTCTTCTTTTATTCCAATGGCAAGAATATGACCACCATCTGTTTTTATTTCTTCGCCAGGAATAACAATAAAATCATCAATGCTGATATCTGTTCCTTTTATTGTATCGTGGTCAGTTATAGCCATGCCTCCATACCCAGCTTTTTTCAAAAATTTTGCAATTTTGTATGGCTCTTCTTTTCCATCTAAGGAATATTTAGTATGGATGTGCAAATCAAATTTCATTTATTTTCTATAACTCTAATACATGTCAGGAGGGCTGGATTCCCATCAAATTCTATTCTTCTCGAAATTACCTCTATTTCTATAATTCTTCCATCTTTGGCAGTTATCTTGTAATACTCTGGTTTTCCCTCACCCTTTCCCTTAAGCTTTCTCTCAATATTCTTTCTCAAAATTTCTCTATATTCTGGAGTAACAATGTCTTCCACTTTCTTTCCAATCAATTCTTCTGGAGAATAGCCGCTAACAGTTGTGGCACTATTAACAAACTTTATCTTCCCATTTTGAATAACAACAATACTACTGTAAATTTGATTGAGCAAGTATTCATATAACTCTTTTTCCTTTTTCATTTTTTCTTCAACTGCTTTCCTTATTGTTATGTCTTTTGCAACGCCAAAATAGTTGTCTCGAACCCTGTTTATTGTTACAAGAATATCAAGTTTTTTTCCATCCTTCCTTATTATTTTTGTTTCAAAATCTCTTATATAATCATTTGCTTTCAGCTCTCTTTCGATTTCATTCCATTTCTCAATGAAATCTTTGAGGGGTTCTTTGAAAACGTCTGTTTTTCTATAGTTTAAGAGATATTCAAACATTTTATTTACGTCTTTAATGCGAAAATCTTTTGAAAGAATGAAAGCCATGTCTTTTATTGATTTAAAAGCATCCTGATAAAGGCTTTGATTGCACTCAGATGCCATCTCTATTTTTTTAAACAACTCCTTTGTATCCAGTTTTCGCCAGAAATCCTCTCTCAATTGCTGTTTGACATCACTCAAATGCAATCTTATTGCTTCTTTGCAAAAATCAGCTACGCTATTGTAACCCCATTCGGGTTTGCTTTCAAGCAATTTCTGCAATATTTCATACAGCTCTTTTGGAAGGGAAATTGTGCTGTATTTCGCCATCATAGCTAATAGACATCTCATATTAATATTTTGTTGTTGTTCTCACAGAACAATTTTGTTCTCGTAGAACAATCATCTTATTGGGCAGCCATCTTTAACAACGCCATCAATTTCTATTGCTCCTTCCTCGTCCATTAAAGGCTTTTCTTTATAAGTAGCCAATCCATTTTTTGTAACAATATTTATTTTTCGAAACTCATCATATGTTATCTGCTTTGCAGGCATGCTTTCTATGCCATCTACAAATATTTGTGAGCCTTCTCTGCCATATGGCATGAGCAAATAAGCTCTTTTGCCATCATCAGCAGCTAAAAGCATGCCTTCTGACGTTATACCTCGCAATTTTGCTGGCTTTAAATTTGCAAGCAATGCTATTTTTCTTCCTTTGAGTTCATCGATGCCGTACCAGTCCTTTATACCTGCCACGATAGTTCGCTCTCCAAGCTCACCAACATCTATTTTTAAAACATAAAGGCGGTCAGCATTTGGATGTTCGCTGACATCTACTATTTTTGCCACTCTTATATCAAGCTTTGAAAATTCATCTCCTACAATGCTTTCCATTTCTATTTTTTTGAATAATGGAATGGGCTTTTCTATCTCATTTCTTTCTATATCTTCTATTGCTTCCTCCCATCTATGCCTCTCTATGCTGTCATCATATCCAATCATTTTCCATATTTTATTTGATGCATTTGGCATGTAAGGATGGGAAACGATAGCAAGAGTTTTTACAACTCGCATGCAAACATGCATTACGCTTTCGCATTTTTGTCTGTTTTCTTTCAAAAGTCTCCATGGCTCGCTTGCATTGAGATACTGATTCCCAAGCTGTGCAATCTTCATTATCCTTTTCATCCCTTCTTTGAAATGACATTTTGAAATGTTTTCATCTATTTCTTTTACAAGCCCTTCTATTTCTTCAAGAAGCTCTCTGCCCTCATCTCCATGATATGGGGGAATTTCTCCAAAATTTTTATGCACAAATGTCAGCACACGATGTATAAAATTGCCAAATATGGCGACAAGCTCATTATTATTCTTTGCAACAAAATCATCCCATCTCCAGTCTGTATCGTGCTTTTCAGGCATGTTTATTGCGAGATAATAACGGATGGCATCAGCATCAAATTTTTTCAGGACATCAGGAATCCATATTCCAACGCCTCTTGACTTCGAAAACTGCTCTCCAGATAGCGTGAGATACTCATTGGCGGGCACATCATACGGCAGATTAAGCCCGCCGTGCGCCATGAGCATCGCCGGCCATATTATTGTATGGAACGGGATGTTGTCCTTTGCAAGGAAATAGTAATGCTTCGCTTCTCCTTCCCACCATTCCTTCCATTTATCCGGCTCACCGCTTTTTTCAGCCCATTCCATCGATGCAGAAAGATAGCCTATTACAGCATCAAAC
>JAGGYX010000219.1 GCA_021162305.1 Thermoplasmata archaeon
AATTACGAAAGCATAAGTGGTGATACAGCTTACTGCAATAGACACAATTGCAATCTTGTCAGTGAAAATGGGATGATGCCAATTTTCAAACCAATGAAAAATGCTACCACAAAAGCTAAAGGATCTCCAGCTTGGTATAAAATGATAAGACTTTGGAAAGATGATAAGTATGCGTTTGACAATGCTTATCATCGAAGAAGTGTTATAGAGGCAGTGATAGGTGCTGAAAAACAAAGATTGGGACACGTTTTATTTTCTAGAAGAGAAGATTTACAGGAGAAAGAATTGAGATTGAGAGCCATATGTTATAATCTTTTAGTAATGAATAAGGTCAAAGCATCCTTAATATTACATGAACCACTGCTTCTTCCAGTGAAAGAAGCTGGATAAATAAATCAAAAAGCATCAATCCATGTGCTTTATTAGTGGAAACCATACTTTTCTATTAACCAGAATTACTGACACAATTTTTTTTCAGTAGAAAATGGTGACAAAATTGGCTTTTGCTGGGGTTAAAAACATCTCATCCTGTCATTAATCTTTATTTTTTAATCCTTTAAACGGACAACGCCCAAATTTTTTAATGTTCTCTTTCTCCTCATGAATCATTGCAATATATAACAAAAGGAGCAGGATGGTCCCTATAAAAATGCTGTATATATTCTGAGAAATAAAAATCAATGAAAGAATTATGAGTATATGCCCAAAAAATTCAGGGTGACGAATTAAGGAATACGTTTTTTCCATTACAAATCCTTTACTTTTCTTGCGATAATGAATGGAAATGAATACAATGCTCATTCCAAAAAACAATGTTATCCATCCCAAAAAGAGGACGAACATGAAGTGCATATGATTATAGAAAAGAATGGAAAATAAAATGAGAATTGCATATGCAATAATGAATGTTACATGAGCCATCGCATGAACAATTTTCATTTCTCGCTACTCACCCTTACAATTGTCTTTATTCCTCCTCTTATATTAAATTCTCCTATAACTTCGAGATAGCGAGGATGGAGCAATTTATTCAAATCATTATATATTCTGTTTGTTGCTTCTTCATGAGTTAAGTATTTATCTCTATAGGAATTCAAGTAGAGCTTCAATGATTTAAGCTCAACAATATATCTATCTGGAATATATCTTATTCTTATGGTTGCAAAATCTGGATAACCTGAACGAGGGCAAAGAGAAGTGAATTCAGAAAAAATTAACTCAATTTCGTAATCTTTCTCGGGTGAGGGATTTTCCCATGCTTCAAGCTTTGCTTCCTTTATTGCTTTCTCTCCATATTTCATAGGCTCTCCTCTATCTCGAGCCTGCTTTCTCCTCTCACATATATAACTGGCAATCCCATTTCCTTTGCTTTCTTTTTAAGCTCCTTATCATTTGTAACGATGGCAGCATTCATTTTAACTGCCACATCCATAACGCCATCATCACCCTCATAAACTGTTTCTATAATCTGAAAATCTCTCTTCCTGACTATGCTCAGCCCAAGTTTTGCCGCCGTGGATACGCTTCCATCGCCTGCCGCCAGCCTCTCAGCCTCTTTTATCACACTTGTTGGCACCATAATTCGGCATATTCCCAAGAGGCGAGTAATCTCCTTTTCAATATTTATACCAAGTTGATATGGAAAAAGTAAGGCATTTGTATCAAGCACAACATTTCTCATTTTACCTCACCATATCCCACGAGGCGCCATCTTCCTCCAATATGACGTGAGATGGCAACACGTTGTCCAACTTCTGCGCAAACCGGGATGCGTAAGCTCGTTTCAATATAATCCTTTTTTGCATGCCGAACAATTCCGACTGTTGTGGCTGTTCCAACACTAAGCATGAGCATTTCATTCGTCTTTATATTTCCAGCATCTCTGACCTTTTCAACAACCCTCTCAATTGGATGAAAATCAAGACTCAAATCATAAAATACAGGTGGAAGTTTTCCTTCAAGTCCAACAACTTTTCCTGCCAGAGCATCTGCTTTTGTTAACGACGGATCAAGATACGTTCCAACGCCGAGTAAGCCGCCAGGTCCAGCTTCTTCAACCATTTCTCCTCCCGTTATGATTGAAGCCACTTCTGTAAAAACAGGTTCATATCTCACTTTTCCTTTTTCTTCTACACGTCTTCCAGGTCTTATTTCTATTTTATCTCCCACTCTTAACACACCCTGCTTTAAAGAGCCTCCAATGACTCCTCCTCTTAAATCTTCTGGTTTTGTTCCGGGCTTGTTAACATCAAAACTTCTTGCAGTATACATCAAAGGAGGTTTGCTTTTATCTCTCTCTGGCGTGGGTATGTATTCTTCTATTGCCATTATTAAAACATCCAGATTTGTCTCATGATGAGCAGAGATGGGAATTATGGGGGCATTTTCAGCCACAGTTCCTTCAATAAAATCCAGAATTTGCTCATAATTTTTCTTTGCTTCTTCTTCGCTAACCAAATCTATTTTATTCTGCACTATAACAATGTGTTTCGTTCCAACTATGTCAAGAGCCATTAAATGCTCTTCCGTTTGGGGCTGCGGACAAGGCTCGTTGGCTGCTATCAAAAGCAAGGCTCCATCCATGATTCCTGCTCCAGATAAAACAACAGCCATAAGGGTTTCATGTCCTGGGGCGTCGACAAAAGATACCTTTCGCAACATTTCTGTTTCTGACCCACAATGTGGACATACTGGCTTTGTTGAATAGCATAGCGGCTCTGGGCAGTGAGGGCAGCGATAAAATGTTGTATCAGCATATCCAAGTTTTATGGATATGCCTCTCTTTAACTCCTCAGAATGCTCATCCGTCCATTTACCTGTTAAAGCCTGTGTAAGCGTTGTCTTTCCATGGTCAACATGACCAACCATTCCAATATTTATTTCAGGCTGGCTCATTTCTCCTCCTTTGCCTCCTCTTTTTCCTTTGCCTCAATTTTTCCCGCCGCCACAAGCAATTCTTCTATCGGTTTTGCTCCTTTTTTGACAACTTTCATATTTATTTGAGATATATTTAAACTTATTGTATTGCCAGCAACAGTTATCCTTTTTCTGACTCCTTTATCTCTTGGTTTAAAACCAGTGCTTCTTGCTGTAAGAATACGTTTCCTTGAAATTCCCGGGACATCTTTTCTCATGACAAATCCATCTCTATCAACGCCTCCTGTTATTTGGAGTTTATAGCCAGGCAAAGCAACGAATATTCCATCTACTTCATCGCCAATCTTCTTGCCAACCAAGGAGTTAGCATGATGCCCATCCACCACAATCTGCCATGACTTTGGCCCATCGCTAATCACTACTTTAAATTCTACCATGTTATGGCATTAAATATCCTTTTTAATATTTTTGGCTGTTCCATGTTGGTAACCCAGGATAGAAGCTTTTCAAGTAAAGAATTTTTAAAGTCAATTGAAGGGGCAAGGAGTGATTACAAACAAGGAAAAATAAAACATTTTGAGGAGTCGTTTGATGTTAGTTTTTACCAATAGAGCATTAAAAGATTTAGAAAAATAGTCTGTTTCTTCTTTTCAATCAATCAAATGCTTCAATATGTATTCATGCACCTTGTCGTTTATACCAATCAATGACATGTGGTCTTCTTTGCCATAGGGCCATGCCTTTCCAACGAGTATATACAATGGTCTTCCTTCCAAATATGGGCTTTCTGTTGGA
>JAGGYX010000092.1 GCA_021162305.1 Thermoplasmata archaeon
ACAGCGGAGGCGGCGCAGGCGTGCTGGCAGATGTGAAAACATTTTCTTCTTTCGGAGTTTATGGAATGGCAGTTGTAACAGCTGTCACAGCCCAGAATACAATGGCAATCAAAGCAATCCATGAGTTACCTTCTGATATGGTAGTTGAGCAGATTAGGGCTATCGTTGAAGATATTGGTGTCGATGCTGCCAAAACAGGGGTGCTATACAATGGAGAGATAATAAAAAGCATTGCCAGCTTTGATTTTGAATTTCCTCTCATTGTTGACCCTGTGATGGTTTCAAAAAGTGGGGTTCATCTGCTTAAAGAGAACGCAATCAATGCCTTTAAAAAATATATTGTTCCAATAGCAACATTGATAACGCCTAATAAAATGGAAGCTGAAAAGCTTTCTGGAATTAAAATAAAAAGCATTGAAGATGCAATAAAAGCAGCAGAAATAATGGCAGAGATGGGAGCCAATCATGTTTTAATAAAAGGGGGGCATTTTAAAGAAGAGAAAGCGATAGATATTTTATATCACAACGGTAAGATAAAAAAATTCTCATCGCCATGGCAGCAGGGCTGCACTCATGGAACAGGATGCACTTTTTCTGCTGCAATTACTGCCAGCATGGCAAAAGGGAAAAGCATTGAAGATGCAATAAAAAACGCAAAGGATTTCATAACAATGGCAATAAAATATGGAATCAGAGTCGGAGAAGGATACTGCCCTGTAAATCCAATTGCGCATATGCATATCTCATCTGAAAAATGGAATGTTTATTCAAATCTTAAAAAAGCTGTTGAAGAAATTGTTGCAAGCAAGGATTTTATAAATTTTATACCTGAAGTTGGGACAAATTTTGCCTATGCATTGCCCAGAGAGTATGTTCATGGAATCGGCGATATAGCTGCCATTGAAGGAAGAATTGTTAAAGGGAAGAAAGCAATTTTAAAAGGAGAAATAAAATTTGGCGCATCGCAACATTTAGCAAAGGCAATAATAAAAGCAATGGAATACGATGAGGATGTGAGAGCGGCAATGAATGTAAAATATGATGAAAGTATCATAAAGATTGCCAAAAATCTTTTCACAATTTCATATTATGCGAGAAAGGAAGAGCCTGATAAAGTAAAGAAAAAAGAAGGAGCAACCATTCCGTGGGGAATAGAACAGGCAATCAAAAAAGCGGGGAAAGTGCCAGATATCATATATCATAAAGGAGATGTGGGAAAGGAACCAATGATTTTAATATTTGGAAAGGAGCCAGAAGAGGTTGTAAAAAAATTTAACAAGCTGGAAAAAGCAATGAGTTAGCTACCTTCTTTTCACCATTATATAAAGCAGTATGGCGAGAATTGCAATTCCAAATTCAAATCCTGGTGTTCTCTTTTTTTCAATTTCCAATTTAACCCGAACATTTTTAATGTCTTCATCTGTAATCACATTTATATAACCATCATATTTTCCTTCCTTCAATGAAGTTGTATTCACAAAGACAGAAATATTTGCCTCACCCTCGCCAGATTTTGGTTCAACATCAAGCCATGGAATATTCTCTGTTATATTCCATTTTAATGTTTTATTCCCTGCATTGTGAAGATAGAAATGTGTTGTAAATTTCTCTCCTGATTTATGTTTTCCTAAGTCAAGTATCGACGGAATTGGATACACATTTGCTTGGATGCTGGTTATTTTTATTACATATACTGCGCTATTTTGGGCTGGCGAGCGCCAGCCTGCTATTATGTAGCCATCATCTGTTTGTTCTATGGAGCTTGCACCTTCTATGGCATTTCCACCATATGCTCTCTGCCATTGCAGATTTCCATTTTCATCAATTTTTATGACATACGCATCTTGACTTCCTCCAAATGACCATGTTATTCCCGCAACAATATATCCATCCTGCGTGGGCTTTATGGAATTGCCCTCTTCTTTTATTTTTCCATATGCTTTTTCCCATTGCAGATTTCCATTTTCATCAATTTTTATGAGGCAGAGTCTTCTGCGTCCCATTTCTCTAACATAACCTGTTATTATGTAGCCATTTTCATGTGCAATGCATATATCTTTTGCCATTCCTTTACTATATGTTTTTTGCCATTGTATATTTCCATTTTCATCAATTTTTATGACATATACATACGTGCTCAAGTTTTCCATCATTTTTTCGCCAGCCACAATATATCCATTTTCAGCAGGTTGAATTGCATAGGCAGCATCCCATTTGTCTCCTCCATATGTTTTTTGCCATTGTATATTTCCATTTTCATCAATTTTTATGACATATACATCAGCATTTCCATTGTTATTTGTTTTTTCGCCAGCTATGATGTATCCATTGTCAACGCTTTGAATTGCATAGGCAGCATCCCATTTGTCTCCTCCATATGTTTTTTGCCATTGTATATTTCCATTTTCATCAATTTTTATGACATAGATGTCAGCATTTCCATTGACCCTGTCTTTAAAAGAAGGTGTTGTGTATCCAGCTATAATATATCCATTTCCAGTATGTTGAATTGAATATGCAAGGTTATAGGTATCGATACCATATGTTTTTTTCCATTGTATCTCATCTGCCACTGAATTAAAATTCATGAATAATAAGAACAATATCGCAACTATTGCAATTTTGGCATTCATATTTTGAAATTACTGATGCAATAATAATTGTTTCTGTTTGTAATTAGAAGATGCCCACAAAATTTTTATTCCATCCACATATAAAATCATGAAAAAGCTTGCTGTTATTGCAGTGCTAATTTTGCTTGCAATGCCTTCAAATGGCTTATTCAATTTTCACAGAAAGGCTATTCATTTTAATGTCAGCCATGAAAAATATGTTCCGCCTTTTCTATTCTGGAGATGGAATGAAAGAAATGTTGTTATTGAATATTTTGACATTGTTAGAAACAATGATAGTATAGCTGCCAACATCACAGCTTATCTTGCCATTCCACCATCGCTTCCCAATCAAGAAATAATGGACATAGAATTTGAACCAGAGCCAGACAAAATTTTAGAAGATGAATATGGACAAAAGGTAGCGTGTTATAAACTCAAACTTGCTCCAAATGAAAGCATTCAGATTGGATGGCGCATACAGGCAAAAATATACAACATAAGGTATATTCTCCTTCCTTTTCTTGTTGGCGATTATATCCCTCCCGATATAAAAGAAAAATATACGAGAGATGAGGAAATGTATAAAATTCATGACCCTTATATTCAGCAGATTGTTAGAAGCATAGCTGCAAATGAAACGAATTTGCTGATAAAGGCAATAAAATTGCATGATTATGTTATACGCCATTTAAGCTATGCTCTCGATAATAAATGGGATGATGCCCCCACGGTTTTAAAGCGCGGCAATGGCTCATGCTCTGAATATTGCTTTGCTTATATTGCATTATGCAGGGCAGCGGGAATTCCAGCAAAATATAAAGGAGGAACCTATCTTGCAGAATTGCCCCCATATAACGACAGCATATTCCATCGAATGGTTTTGATTTATCTGCCAAATTATGGCTGGATTCCTGTTGATATGACTTTCGATGAATGGATTTTCCATCACTATGCCTTTGGCTTCCATTCAAATAGATTTTTTGCACTCATGACGGGCGGCGGCGCATCCCAATATTTAAACTGGACTTATAACAGCCATTATGAAAGCATCGCCAAGCTTAATGTTGATTCGACGGCAAGATGGCTGGAATGGAAGTAATTTTTAAATATACGGAATTAAATTTATAAATGATTGTATGAAAATAAGAAATTTAATGATAATGGGCATTATCACATGCATTATTCTTTCTGGAATACAATTATCTCCCGTTTCTGCCAAACATTCTTCCAAAAATTTCAATATAAAAGGCATGTTAAGATGCAATATAAGCATAGAAGGCAGAGGCTATAGCTCCTGGCTTAATGGATTTACCATAAATGAAAAGGCGTTTGTGTCAGTAGCCATCATTTATATAAAGGATGGAGTAACAACGATAGCATCTGTGAAAAATCCTAATGAAAAGTATACGTTTACAGGGAAGCAACTTATATTTATGATAGGATATGCTGGAGAGTATTATTCAAGCAATGAATATATTCCATATCTCATTTATAATGGGACTACGACAACAGCAATTGTTACTGGCATGTAACTTTTATTCTGCATATTTGAATATCCATGCTTCATAATCCTCGCCTAAGCTATTGATTCCTACATTTCCAGCATTTATTTCATTC
>JAGGYX010000036.1 GCA_021162305.1 Thermoplasmata archaeon
GTCCAACATATAACCAACTACTTAGTCTTACAAAAAGCGAAGTGGTTGTGAATGATCCCGGAAGAAACGTTGACTTCCGCGTAGAAAGCGATAACAATCCAAACATGCTTTTCGTTGATGCTTCGACGGATAGAGTAGGTATAGGAACAAGTGCACCTGCATATACCTTAGATGTAGAAGGAGATATACAGGCACATGCATATCATACTGGTGACATTTTCTTCCAGAAAAGTGGCAAAGATATATGGAGAATGTTTGAAGATGAGAATGGATTGTATGTAGAAAACCTTGAGACAGGAAAGGTTTATAGATTTGTGCTTGAAGATGCGGAAAACAATGACATAGCAGTGAAAGGAATGGATACAAGCTTTAATGGAACTCCATGGATAATGCTTGGATTTATGGGTGCAATTGGTGCATTACTCATGTTATACTGGAAGAAAAGAGACGAACTCTAAACTTTTCCCTTTCTTATTTTATTTTTCATAAAAGCTTTTATTATTATAAAAGATATAACTTCAATGGTATATTGTCCAAACTGTGGAAGAGAAAATGTTGATGAAGCAAAATTTTGTATATATTGTGGAGCAGAAATAAAAAGAGTAGGGGAAAAGCAAAAGCAGGCTCCACAAAAAACTGAAAAGATAGAGAAAACAAAAACAATTTCATTAAAAAGCACGATTGCATTGATGATAGCGGCAATCATCATCTCTGTTTCAATAACAATTTTTGTAGTGGATTCATTTGAAAAAAATGAGGAAATCATCGTATCTAATCCCAACACAATAGTGATGACAGTTCCAGAATTCTTTGATGCTCTCAACTATGTAATCGATAGTAAGAATTACACGATATATAACAGTATAATGGGAGTAAAAAATGGCGATGTTTTAAAAATTGTGGGAAAAATAGACAAGATGGAAAATAATTATGATGCAACCATAGGGGAATATACCTCCTTAGCTTTATATTATTCCAATGAAACGAGTTTTCTTATTCATGTTTTTGGAAATGTATCCAATCAATATAATGTGGGAGATTATGTAATAACAACCTTTCATATAATTGAATGCAAAAAAGAATATGAAGATTTATACGGAACAAAATGGAAACTCTATGGAGATTTCATGAAAGAACAATTTTTAAACGAAAAATTCTTGTTTGATATTATAATACCACAAAATCAGATTAGGGAGATTTAAAAGGGTATTTACTGAAAGAGTAAAAAGGTGTTATGAGAATGAAAATATTACTCACGGGAGGAAGTGGTTTATTTGGACAAGCATTCATTGATTTGGTTGAAAAAACTTCATACGAAATATACGCAACATATAATAGAAGTCCGTTGGATTTTGAAAATGCTTTCCAAATAGATATAACTGATGCAATAAAAGTTAAACAATTAATAGAAAAAATAAAACCAGATGTTATTATTCATGCAGCTGCTTTTACCAATGTTGATAGATGTGAAATAGAAAAAGAAAAAGCATATGAAATAAATGCAAAAGCAACAGAGAATATAGCAAAAGTAGCAAAAGAAATTAATGCCAAGTTGATTTACATTTCTACAGATTACGTTTTTGATGGCAAAAAAGGAATGTATAAAGAAGAAGATGAAACAAACCCTGTAAATTATTATGGAGTAACAAAATTGGAGGGGGAGAAAGCCGTTACAAAAAATTGCAGCGATTTTATTATTGCAAGAACTTCCGTCATTTATGGAGCAAATAAGAAAAATTTTGCAACATGGGTCATAGAAGAGTTAAAAAAAGACAATCAAATAAAAATTATAACTGACCAGTGGGTTTCTCCCACTTTGAATCGGGATTTAGCAGAACAAATTTACAAGCTGATTGAAAAAGACGAAAGAGGAATATTTCATACGGCTGGCGGCGAGAGGGTAAGCAGATACGATTTTGTTATAAAATTGGCTGAGGTTTTTGGTTTTGATAAAAAGCTCGTTAGTCCAGTTATAAGTGAGAATATGGACTGGATTGCTAAAAGACCGAGGGATTCCTCACTGGATGTGTCAAAAATTTCAAATATCAAAGCACCATATAAACTAAGAGAGGCGTTATATTTACTGAAGGAGAGGATAAAATGAAGGGTTTGATTCTGTCAGGAGGTCATGGAACAAGATTGAGGCCATTGACTTATTCACAGCAAAAACAGCTCATTCCTGTAGGAAATAAACCCGTCTTATTTTATGCAATAGAAGATATAATTGAGGCTGGGATAAGGGATATAGGAATAATAGTGGGTCCTAACAAGGAACAGGTTATAGAAATGGTAAGAAGCAAAAAATGGGATGCAAATATTGAATTTATTCATCAGCCTGAGCCAAAAGGACTGGCTCATGCAATAATAGTGGCTGAAAATTATCTTAAAAATGAGCCATTTGTTATGTATCTGGGAGATAACATCTTAAAGGAAGGAATAGTTGAACATGTAAAGAGTTTCTTGAATTCAGATGCAGAAGCAAGTATTTTATTAACAGAAGTATCGAATCCAGAAGAATTTGGAATAGCTCAATTGAATGAAAAAAATGAAATTGTTAGGCTTATTGAAAAGCCCAAGAAGCCGCCTAGCAATTTTGCAGTAATCGGCATATACATGTTTAGACCAGCTATTTTCAAGGCTGTTAAAGAAATAAAACCATCATGGAGGAATCAATTAGAGATTGTGGATGCCATTCAATGGCTTATTGATAATGGTTATAAAGTAAAGTCAGCTTTTGTCAGAGGATGGTGGAAAGATACAGGTAAGCCAGAGGATATAATTCATGCTAATCGCTTAGTGTTAGATGAAATAAAGAAAACAGAAAATAATGGTATTCTTAAAGAAACAAAAATAAATGGAAGAGTAATCATAGAGAAAAACACAATAATAGAAAATAGCTTGATAAAAGGTCCAGCCATTATTGGGAAAAATTGTAAAATAGCCAATTCATATATTGGACCATATACAAGCATTGGAAATAATTGCGAAATAATTGATGCGGAAATAGAAGATTCTGTAGTAATGGAAGGAACAGAAATAAAGGGAATAAAAAGAATTGTTGAATCTTTAATTGGAAAAGGTGCTAAGATAGTTAGAAATGAAAGTCTTCCAAAGGGGCATAAGCTTGTCATTGGGGATAATTCGCAGGTGAGAATATGAAAATAATGGTAACAGGAGGAGCAGGCTTCATAGGCTCGAATTTTATTCATTATCTACTTAGAGAATATGATGATATTAAAGTAATCAATTATGACAAACTCACATATGCAGGAAATCTGGATAATTTAAAAGATATTGAAAATGATGCAAGATATCATTTTATAAAAGGAGATATTTGTGATAAAGAACTTGTTGAGAGAGTAATTAAAGAATATGGAATAGAGCAAATTATAAATTTTGCTGCTGAAAGTCATGTTGATAGAAGCATAACAGGGCCTGAGCCATTTATAAAAACAGATGTATTTGGAACCTTTACATTGCTTGAAGCAAGCAGAAAATTTGACATTGAAAGATATGTCCAGATTTCTACTGATGAGGTATATGGAAGCATAAAAGAGGGCTCTTTTAGCGAGAAAGATGCGTTAAATCCTTCATCACCATATTCAGCAAGCAAGGCGGGGGCGGACGTGCTTGTTATGGCATATAATAAAACATATGGGCTGAATACTGTGATAACGAGATCAAGCAATAATTATGGACCATATCAATATCCAGAAAAGCTGATACCAGTTTTAATAATAAGAGCCTTACATGATAAGCCGTTGCCAATTTATGGAGAGGGAACAAATGTAAGAGACTGGCTCTATGTCGGGGATAACTGTAAAGCCATAGATTTAGTTAGACGAAAAGGAAAAGAAGGAGAGATTTACAATATCGCCGCCAACGATGAATGGCGAAATATAGATGTGGCAAAATTAATTCTTCAAATATTAAATAAGCCAGAGAGCTTAATCACATTTGTTAAAGATCGTCCAGGTCATGATTTTCGTTATTCATTAAAGATAGATAAAATAAAAGCATTAGGACGGGAGCCAGAAATAAATTTTCCGGATGGATTGAAAAAAACTGTTGAATGGTATTTGAACAATGAATGGTGGTGGAAAAAATTGATAGGTGGACAAAATGCCATTTGAATTTAAAAAGTTAGAAATTCCCGATGTTGTGCTTATTAAACCAAAAATTTTTGAGGACGAGCGTGGCTTTTTTATGGAAACTTATAAAAAAGAAGATTTTGAAAAAGCAGGAATAACAGGCAACTTTATTCAGGATAATCATTCCAAATCAAAATATGGTGTATTGCGAGGATTACATTTTCAACGCAAACCATATGCTCAGGCAAAAATTGTTAGGTGCATTAAAGGCATAATATATGATGTAGCTGTAGATTTAAGAAAAAAATCATCCTATTTTGGAAAATATATTGGCGCTATTCTTTCGGAATTTAATAAACACTTGCTTTACATTCCTCGTGGTTTTGCACATGGCTTTGTTGTGTTAAGTAATGAAGCAGAAGTTGTTTATAAAGTTGACAATATCTATGCTCCAGATTATGAATCAGGATTAATCTGGAATGATATGGACATAAATATTCAATGGCCTATAGATGAGCCAGTTATTTCAGAAAAAGATGGAAAGTGGCCCACTTTAAAAGAGCTTAAAGAAAGAGAGGAATTATTTTAATCGAGACAATCATTTTATATGCACAAAATATAATTA
>JAGGYX010000110.1 GCA_021162305.1 Thermoplasmata archaeon
AGCTTACCATAACAAATAAAAAGCTCTCTTTTAAAAGCCTGTCCAAAGAAATAGAAATAAAAATGCGAGATATAATAAGAGTGGAAATTGTGAAAAAAATAATAAAGAGGATAAAAATAGAGACGGCAAATCAGCAATATTTATTTTTTGTTCCCCGTCCAGAAAATGTTTTTTCTTTAATAAAAAATTTCGCTGGAAAGAAAGAAGGTTTATAATGTGGCAACCTATATCAAAATGTGCATCCTCTTGAGTCATTATTCAATCCACAAAGCGTAGCAGTCATAGGTGCTTCCCATCATGAGGGCAAAATTGGAAACATTGTCGTGCATAACATAATTGTTTCTGGATATAAAGGCAAAATATATTTAATAAATCCAAAAGGAGGAAAAATTTTAGGATTGCCTGTATATAAAAGCATCGACGATATTCCAAGCGTGGACGTTGCCGTCATTGTCGTTCCTGCAAAAATTGCAGTTGAAATGGCAGATAAAGTGGCAAGCAAGGCAAAATATATAATTGTAATAACATCTGGATTTTCAGAAATTGGAAATATTGATATGGAACAAAAACTCGTTGAAAGTGCAAGAAAGCATGGCTCACGCATCTTGGGACCAAATGTATTTGGCATATTTTCATCAAAAGCTCCAATAAATGCAACATTCGGTCCAGCCGAAATTAAAAAAGGAAATATTGGCGTGATTTCGCAATCTGGTGCACTGGGAATTGCAATGATTGGAAAAGCAGCAGAAGACAATTTGGGGCTTTCCGCCATAGTTTCCATAGGAAATAAAGCAGATTTGAGCGAGGTGGAAATTCTATCATATCTTTTTCAGGATGAGTTAACGAAAGTCATATTTATGTATATTGAAGGGCTTGAAAATGGACATGAATTCATGGAAATCGTGAAGAAAAAGCCTGAAGAGAAAAAAATAATAGCTTTAAAAGCTGGAAGAAGCAGGGCGGGAGCCAGAGCTGTAGCAAGCCATACTGGCTCACTTGCAGGCTCAGATGAAATTTTTGATGCAGCATTTCGACAGGCTGGCATATTAAGAGCTGACAGCCTTGAAGACGCTTTCAACTGGGTCGCAACAATTGCTGCATCTCCACCTCCAAAAGGGGAAAATGTTGTTATAATAACAAATGGCGGCGGGCTCGGCGTTATTGCTGCCGATGCATGCGAGAAATATGGGCTGAAGCTATATGATGATATGGAGATGTTGCAAAAAATTTTTGAGGATGTGATGCCTGAATTTGGTTCCTATAAAAATCCCGTTGACCTTACAGGACAGGCTGGAGCCCGCGAGTATGAACTTGCTTTGAGACGTGCATTTGAGAACGATGCCATTCATGCCATTCTTGCTCTATATTGTGAGCGAGGAGATGCTGAGCTTGAGTCATTGATGAATACTCTGATTAGGGTTCATAAGGAATATGAGGGAAAGAAGCCCGCTTTATATGCATTGTTTGGAGGAGAAGGAACAACGAAAATTGTTACTGAAATGAAAAAGGATAGAATACCTGCATTTTATGAAGTTGAAGATGCTGTTTCATCATTGCATGTATTATATAAAGCATATGAAAAGAGAGAGGAGGAGGAAATAGAAGATATAGAAATGGATGATGATGCAATAAGAAAAATAATTGACGCCGCCATCAATGAAGGAAGAAGCAGATTGCTCAGCCATGAAGCCAAGGAAATTTTATTGCATGCAGGCTTGGATGTTCCTCCGTTCAGGCTGGCAGGAAATATTGATGAAGCCATAGAGTATGCAAATGAAATTGGATATCCTGTTGCAATGAAAGTTGTATCTGAAGACATAATACATAAAACAGATGTGGGAGGAGTTGTTCTGAATGTTGAGAATGACGAGGAGGCAATAGATGCATACGAGCTTATAATGAAAAATTGCCATATGCATGCTCGCAGGGCAAGAATAGAAGGAATTGAGATAACAAAAATGCTCCCGCCTGGAACAGAAACAATAGTTGGCGCCACCACCGACGCCTCATTTGGAAAGGTTTTGATGTTTGGGCTTGGAGGCATATATGTTGAGGTTCTTAAAGATGTTTCATTCAGAATTGCTCCAATTTCAAAGAAAGAGGCGGAGAAAATGGTCAGGGAAATAGATTCCTATCCAATACTTGCTGGAATAAGAGGAGAGAAAAGAAAGGATATAAACGCAATAATAGACTCCATTTATAGAATTGGAATACTTGTAAATAAATTTGGCGAGATATCTGAGTTAGATATAAATCCTCTCATTGTATATGAAAAAGGAGCAAAGGTTGTTGATGCAAGAATAATGATAAAGGTGAAAAAATGAAAAATGTATATGTTGCTTCATTAGAAGCGGGAGAGGGAAAAACCGTTGCTGCACTTGCAATTTCATTAAACAAAAGAGCCGGATATATAAAGCCCATAGGAGATAATCCCGCATATGTTAAAAAGAAGATTGTTGATTACGATGCCCTCCTTTTTAGCAAGTTATTTGACCTGCCTGAAGAAAAACTCTCATTGGGAATGCATTACTCAAAAATTACCCACAATTATAAAGATACTTTAAAAGAATTGAAGAGTAGATATAGTGAGATAGCAGAAGGAAAAGATATATTTATATTTGAGGGGGGAGAAAGCATATGGAAGGGAGCATCTCTTGGCATAGACATGAACAGCATATGCAATGAATTCAACGCCACGCCAGTTTTTGTTTTGTCTGGAGATGAGGATGAAATAAAGGATAAGGTAAAGTTTATTGCTTCCCTAAATGCTTCCATAATTTTCAATAGAGTAAAGAATTACGAGGAGCTAAAAGAATATGCAGAAGAAAATGGAGCAAGCGTTATGGGACATATTCCAGATATAAAGAAATTAAGATTGACAAAAATAAGCTACATTGTTAAAAAGTTGAATGGAAAAGTTATTGCTGGAACTGAAGGCATTGAAAAATATTTTGATGGCATTTTCATAGCTGCTCTTTCAGCGAGCCAGATAAAACGACATCCCGATTTCAGGAAAAAGAATAAACTTATAATAACTGGCGGCGACAGGAGCGATGCCATAGCGGCGTGCATAGAAGAAAACACATCAGCCATAATTTTAACCAACAATATAATTCCATCTTCAAACATTCTGGCAAAAGCAGATAAGGCTGGCATTCCGTTGATCTCTGTTCGCCCCGATACCTACACCATAGCAAGCAGGGTCGAAAAGCTGCCTCGTCCGATAATGGCAGA
>JAGGYX010000179.1 GCA_021162305.1 Thermoplasmata archaeon
GGTCCATTGAGGAGCGAGCTATCCAGTCAATGATTGCTTTTTTCTTTCTTTCCTGCATTTCTCTTCTTTGCTTTACTGTAAGCTGGATTTCTCCTTCCTTTATTATCTTTATTGCTATTTCTCCAATGTCAAGGGTTCCAAACACTTCCCTTATTGCTTCCTCACTCGCTTTCTCACCTTTTCTTGCATCTTTGAATATTGTATCTATTGCAAGGTTTTCAACTATGTTTACTGGCTCGCCTTCTATTACTTTTTCAGCTGCATGTGGGTCAACCAGAATTTCAAAATGCATCCCTTTTCTCTCATACCTCGCAATTATTGCATCATCTAAGGATACCATTTACTCCTCCTTTAACCTATCAAAATATTTCTTTGCCTCTTTCTGACTCAATATTCTAAATTCTTCTCCTTCAGCAACAACACCTATTTCTATTGCTTCTAGAGTAATTTCTTTTTCTGTCGATGCTTTCAGGGCATTCAATCCAAGCATTATTGCATCATTCATGCTCATTCCTTCCTTATAATTCTTCTCAAAATATTCTATGGCAGCATCTCTTCCCTCTCCTTCAGCAGTAGCCTTATATTCCATCATTGCTCCACTTGGGTCAGTGGCGAAGAGGCGAACGCCACTCTCATCAACGCCGCCAATAAGCAAAGCAGTGCCAAAAGGACGAACACCTCCATATTGCGTATAAGTCTGCTTGAAATCGCATATTTTTCTTGTTAAAGCCTTAACCTGTATTTTCTTTCCATATGTTATCCTGCTTATCTGTGCTTCCACTCTTGCCCTTTCCACCAATGCTCGAGCATCTGCAACCAAGCCTGATGTGGCGCAACCAATATGCTCATCTATCCGAAATATTTTTTCTATTGAGCTTGGCTCTATAAGGCGAGAGGTGATGCGCTTATCAACAATTAAAGCAACCCCATTTTTGAATTTTATTCCTACTGTCGTAGTCCCACGCTTAACAGCTTCTCTTGCATATTCTACCTGAAAAAGCCTTCCATCAGGCGAGAACACTGTAATCTCCCAGTCATATGCCATGCGGGGTATCATTGGGTGGTTAAATAAAACAAGGATATTAATTTTTCGAGTAAAAGCAAGGTTTAAATATCCTTTTCTTCTTAATTCTTCAATGAAAAAGGCAATTGTTATTCTGGCTGTTGCACTCCTGCTATTTTCTCCTTTAAAAATAAAAGCCTCCGACAATGCATTGCATATTGAATACCGCTTTGATAAACCAATAATAGAGAAGACCATAATAGGCTCTGAAATTTTTGATGTCGTGAAATTAAATAATAGCGGAACATTTGGATGCGTTGGCTCGCCAGCGCTGCCTGCCTCGCCTGCGTATATCCTGATTCCTTATGGAAAAGATGTTGAAGAGATAAAAGTAAAGGCTGGGATTCCAGTATTTCTTAATGGAAGCTATAATGTTATGCCTGTTGAAAAGGCTCATCCTATCGGAGTTTTTTCAATGCCCTTTAAAAATGATGTTTATGAGAGGAATGACATATATCCACGTAGGCTATATGAGAAAGTTGGCACATATTATTTCAGAGGATTTAAAATACTTGTGCTGAGATTGTATCCTGTTCATTATATGCCCAAGAAAGGAAAATTGTTTTATTATGACAAAATGGATATAGAAGTGAATTTGAAGGAGGGCGAGAAAAACCAAAATTTTAGAGGGCTGAGGGAAGATGCAAAAGAAGTTGCGAGATTGGTTGATAATGATGCTGTTATTAAAAGCTATGCATGCAATGGAAAAGCAGGTTATGACATCTTAATCATAACGACAAAATCACTGAAAAGATATTTTGAGCCATTGAAGGAATGGCACGACGCCCATGGAGAGCCTACAATTATAGCTACTATGAATGAAATTGGAGAAAATGCAGATGATGTAAGGACTTATATAAAAAATGCATATCTTAATCTCGGAATAAGCTATGTTTTGATAGGTGGCGACGTGGATGTTGTGCCTTCAAAAATGCTCTGGGTGAGTGGCTATGATGAGAATGTAACATATTATGAAACAACAATGCCCTCCGATTTATATTATGCCTGCTTGGATGGAACATACAACTATGACAATGATAGCAAGTGGGGTGAGCCAAACGATGGAGACGGAGGGAAAGATATTGATTTGCTGGCAGAGGTGTATGTTGGAAGAGCCTGTGTTGATAATGCAAAAGAAGCACAGAATTTTGTAGAGAAAACAACAGAATATGCAGATTCAGATGATTCATATCTTAAAAAAGTTCTCATGGCTGGAGAATATCTCGGCGATTATGGAATTGCTACATGGGGTGGAAATTATATGGACCAGCTTGTTAATTCATCTGATGCAGATGGATATCATACTGTTGGTATACCAGCAAGCAAATTCACCATAGAAAAATTATATGACAGGGACTGGGACAACAATTACTGGTCTCCCCAAGAAATAATTTCAAGAATAAATGATGGTGTTCATATAATAAATCATCTGGGTCATTCTTCAACTGAGTATAATATGCGTCTGATGACAGATTCCATAAATGAGCTTGATAACGATAAATATTGCTTCATCTACTCTCAGGGTTGTTATGCAGGAGCTTTTGATTATGATGATTGCATTGCTGAATATTTCACTGTCAAAACATCTCATGCTGCCTTCGCCGGCATATGGAATGCCCGTTATGGCTTTTTCTGGAGCTTTAGCACAGATGGCGACTCTCAACGCTACCACCGCCATTTCTGGGACGCTGTTTTCGGGAAAAAGATATATGAAATCGGAAAAGCAAATCAGGCATCGAAAGAAGCAAATCTTTTCCTCATAAATCGTTCAATGATGAGATGGTGCTATTACCAGCTCAACCTATTTGGCGACCCCGCCATAAAATTCCGTGTCAGCGAGCCGCCAGCCAAGCCAGCCCGCCCACAGGGCATTAAAAAAGGAGAGGCTGGAAATGAATACAATTTCTCAACTCATACAACAGATGGAGATGGAGACAAGATATATTACATGTGGGATTGGGGAGATGGAAGCAATACAAGCTGGCTCGGTCCATATGAAAGTGGAGAAATTGCAACAGCATCCCATTCATGGAAAGATAAAGGAAGATATGAAGTTAGAGTGATTGCCAAAGATGAAAATGGAATGATAAGTGAGTGGAGTGACCCCTCGCCTGTAACAATGCCTTATGCGCCAAACTTTATTGAGAAAACACTTGGATGGCTCTCCCACTTCTTTGATTTTCTTACTGTGATATAGAAAGTGAAAAGAATTTTAAAAATTTAGAGGATAAACTTTTGTGAAATTTATATGTGATGAAATGCTTGGAAGCATGGCAAAATGGTTACGCATTCTTGGTTATGACACGAAATATGTCAAGAACATGAAAGACGAAGAAATAGCAAAAATTGCCCGAGAAGAAGAAAGAATTTTGCTTACGAGAGATAAAAAACTTGCCTCCAAATTTAAAAATTCAATATATCTTGAAAACAATGGATTGAAAAATCAGTTAAGAAGAATCATTAAGGAACTGGCTTTGGAAATAGATGATAAAAACTTGCTTACAAGATGCATAATATGTAATGAAAAAATTGAAAAAATTGATAAAGAAAAAGTAAAAGGAATGGTTCCAGAGCATGTTTATGAAAGCCATGAGGAATTTTACATCTGTCCAAAATGTAAAAGAATATACTGGATTGGAACTCATTTCAAGAATATGAAAAAATTTATTGAAAGCATAAAATTATAATATCGTTACATCCTACACTTTTATGAAGAAGATAATTGTGATTGCAATTTCATTTCTTACAATCGTAAATTTTTCCATTTATAGCCACGAAAAAACAATATTTGTTCATGAAGGAGAGAGCATACAGGATGCAATAAACGCCGCCAATAATGGAGATAAAATAATAGTGGAAGGCATTTTTCATGAAAGCATTGTTGTAAACAAAAGTGTAATAATAGAAGGAAGAAATGCCATTATATATGGAGTTAATGGAAGTGTTTTTAATGTAACTGCTGAAAATGTTGTTTTGAGAAATCTTTCAATGTGCCATTCTGATGCAAGTCATGCTGTTGTGTTTTTAAAATCAAATGCAGTCATTCAAAATTGTAATATAAGTTATGGAAGATATGGGATTTTGGCAAAGGGAAATGCAAGCCTCTCCATATTCAATAGCCATATTTCAAAAGCTGGAAGCGGGATTGTTATAGCGAATAACAGCATAATTTCATCATGCAATTTTTATAAGTGTGGAATAGCCATTGAATGCTATGGTCAATCAAATTTAGTTCTGAACGACGTTGCCAGCTCCTGCGGCGTCGCCGTATATATGGAGAATGCTTCGGACAATACAATAGAGGGATGCAATTTTTATAAAAATAATAATAATGAGTGTGCCATTTTTATGCTTTCATCGAGCGGCAATACAATAAGGAATTGTGACATTAGTTACATAAGCTTTGGCATCAGGATGATGAATTGCGAGAATGACACCATAGAAAAGACAAGATTGCATGATATGAGGTATGGAGTGGAATATGAAAATTGCAGAAATTGTGATATTTATGGCTCAATCATTTATAATAATAGATTTGGGATTGAGA
>JAGGYX010000059.1 GCA_021162305.1 Thermoplasmata archaeon
ACTACATGGGGAAACAATCTTACTTGGCTCATTGATTCATTATCACCTTCCAACACCACCTACATTGAATTTGATGCAAAAGTGACTGGATGCTCTTCATGCAGTCTCATAAGTTTCCTTATTGAAGATAACTTCACAGGAGTAGATGGAAACACTTCAAGCTGGTCAACCGGCGATAATATGGTGGACCTTGGAGTAAACCAATGGAGTTTATTGAATCATCATGGCAAAGTGTATGCTTATATCGATGGTGAGACAAATCCATGTCCTTGCGATCATGATTGTGACGGCTGCGGTGGTTGCAATGATTGTAACAGTTGCCATGATTGCGATGGCTGTCATGACAATGATGACTGTAATCATTGCAATGAGAATCGCACACTAACACATCGGGGAACGAGAGGACTTGGAATATTGGAAGGAAGCGAAGATGATGAAATTGATAGTATAGAGGGTGTAGAAAAAATGCTCATTTCTTTTGATGTTCCCCACAAATTATGTGGATTTGAGATTCGTTCACTATTTTCAGGAGAAGGATGCGATGGAGAGCCTGAGACAGGCGACGCCAAATTTTACATGAATGGAGCCGAAGTAGGACAATCTCATTTTCAGGGCATAGAAGAAGGAGGGAATGGCATACTCATACAGAATGTTTCGGATGTCATTGCAGATAAAATTATCTTTTATGTTGGAAATGAAGAATATAGATTATATAGCGAATTCTCATTGGCGAGGATTTGGATAAAAGATGTAAATGTGGTGAATGTGACTGCATATTGTGAAACAACAAACGAGACGATATATGACAGTGATTATGCAGATGTAAATGTAATATGTAAGCAGGCGAATATCAGTATAGAAAAGCAAGTGAGTAGAAACAATTTAACATGGATGAATGAACTTGCATTTCATTCTGGAGATACGGTTTACTGGAACATTACTGTGATAAATAATGGAGATATTGATTTGAATAATGTATATGTAAATGATACGAATGGCAATAGTTTTGGTCCATTTAATCTGTCGGCTGGAGAAGTAAAATCATTTTACTATACAACGATAGCCTCTCAGGATAACAATAATACCGCTACCGTGGAAGGAAAATATCGTCATGGAAGGATACATGCAAATGATTCTGCGAGCATTCATGTTATTTCTGCAGGACTTAGCATTGAAAAGAAAGGAAATGTAAGCATAGCTCATGCTGGAAACATCGTTAACTACACAATATATGTAAACAATACTGGAAACGATACGTTGTACAATGTATGGGCAAATGATAGCAAACTTGGAATAAACAAATATGTTGGAACATTAGCAGCTGGAGAAAGCTTTGTTTTTTACATTGAACATATATTGGGCGATGCAGATCCGTTCATAAATGAAATAGAAGCAGAAGGATATGATATTCTTGGATTGCGGTATAGCAGCAATGACAGCTTTAGCATCGATATTCTGAATCCAAGCATAAACGTAGAAAAATATGTTAGCGATGATAACTCAACATGGAGTAAAAGCATAACAATTCATTCTGGAGACAATGCATACTGGAAGATTGTTGTAACAAATGAAGGAGACTGCATTCTTTACAATGTTACAATAAATGATGGTGGAAATAACATCGATATTGGAAGCATTGCTCCAAATGAAAGTAAAACAATATACTGGCATTCTTCATATTCATCAGATTTCACAAATGTTGTAAATGTTTCTGCTCATGATGTATTGGGTATGCATGTTTATGATGAAAGCAGTGCAAGCATTCATGTTATTAGACCTTCCATTTCTGTAACTAAGGAAGTAAATAGAAGTATAATTCATAGCGGAGACAGTGTTACATATTATGTAAATGTAACAAATAGCGGAAATACCAACTTGACGAATATTATTGTTGTAGATGATAAGGGACTTATCTTCACATATGCCAGTGGTGATCTGAATTCAAATGGATGGCTGGATCTGAATGAAAAATGGGTTTATACAAATGTCACCACTCATAATAGCAGTGTGACAGATACTGTTAATGTATCTGGTGAGGATGAACTTGGTAAAAGAGTATATGATGAAGCTTCTGCAAGTGTAGTGATTATAGGAGAACCTCACCTCATAATTAATAAAAGCGACTCTCCTGATCCAATTGCCTTTGGAAATACCCTCACATATTTCATAACAATAAAAAATGACGGTGATGGTGATGCACATAATGTAGTTGTTGTAGAACATTATGATGATGATTTTATATTTGATAATGCCACACCAAGCCCCGATAATGGCACGAACAATATATGGAGTATTGGGACTCTTGAAGCTGGAGAAAGATTTAACATCACAATTTATGGGCAAATAAATGATAATGGTGTGACAAAGCTTGAATAATGTTTCATTCAATTCATCTGATGCAGAAAAAGGATATGATGAAGAGGAAACAACTGTTATTTATCCAAATGCCAGCATTGAAAAATTTGCGTCTCGCGCCATTGTGGAGGCTGGAGAGACTGTTAATTTCACAATAACATATTACAATTCTGGAGAAATCAATTTGACAGGTATGCGCATTTTGGATAAATATCCATTACATACAACATTTGTTTCTGCAGACCCAATGCCAGACATAGGAAATGATACATGGGTTATAGGTAATCTTTCAGTAGGCGAGGAAGGAAAAATAAATGTAACCTTGGCCATTGATACGCCAATTGATAATGGAAGCCTACTGATAAATCGTGTTTATTTATATGGAAACGGAATAAAGAAGGAGGCAAATGCAAGTGTTACTGCAATAAGCCATCCTGAATTGGCTATAAATAAAACAGATTCACCGGATCCAGTAAAATCTGGAAGCATGCTCAATTATACCATTGTGGTGGAAAACAATGGAACTGGAAATGCAACAAACGTTGTTATTACAGATGTATTCAACCAAAGCATGCTTTCCATAGTAGATTGCGACAATGGAACAATAAATGGAAACATGATAATATGGAATATATCGAAGCTTGCATCAGGTGAGAACATAACCATAAAAATAAAAGCAATTGTTGCAACAGTGGATGTAAATACAACCATATTGAATTATGTAAATGTGACGTGCAATGAAGGAAGCTATGCAGAGGATAACGAAACGACCACCATACTTGCTCCTCCATATCTCGGCTATCCATTCTTGGAAATAGAAAAGAAAGACAAAGTTGATCCTTTATATGGATTGAATAATGAGGAATATGAAATAGTGGTGAGAAATATAGGAGATGGAATGGCAACCAATGTTACCATAGTGGATTCAATGGATGACGGTATGGAATTTGTAAATGCAACACCCTCACCAATCGTAAATCAAAGCAGATTAACTTGGAACATTGGAAATCTTGATGCTGGCGAGAGCATGACAATAACATTATATGTTAAAATGACAAAGTATGGCGTGAGATTGAATTACGTAAATGTAACATGCGAGGAGGGAAGCTATAGCGAGGATAATGAAACAACAGAGGTCATAAATGATAGCGAGCCTCCTCATAGCTGGAAAGTATTTCATGGAAAGGTTGAAAATGTTTCCATAGGAGGATATTACATCCTCCATTACATTCCAAAAACAACATTCATAACTCTTGCAACCGTAGATAATTTATCGGGTGTTGACCATGTGTATTACAGAATATGGAAGCTGGGCAACGATAGCAAATGGCATTTGATTTTTGACTGGAAGGAATACTTTGGAGAGGAAATTCATTTGTATGAAATGGAAGGATATGGAAAGTATGAAATAGAGTTCTACAGTGTTGACAAAGCAGGAAATGTTGAAAAGGTGGAATGGAACGATGTATATGTTTACGAAGAGGAAGAAGAAATCAAGGCAACATCATCCCATGCTCCTCTCCTCCTTCTTCGCACTCAAAAATGATAGAAATTTAAATGCGAAAACATTACCAACACATGTTCGAGAAATGGAATGAAATAATTATTGTAAATGGGATTGAGAGGCATGTTGAGATAAGGTGGGATGAAGTTTTTGAGAGATATTGCAGGATAATTGATAGAGTTGGTCTTGAATTAACAAAACAGGAGGATTTTTCTGAAAAGATAGACGAGCCATGCATATTTTGCAGCAGAGA
>JAGGYX010000032.1 GCA_021162305.1 Thermoplasmata archaeon
GTTGGCATAGCTGATAGAGCAGCTCATGATTTAATGGCGCATATGCAGGCCACTGGCATGAACATGTATGCAAGCACCGAGAGAAAAATCAAAAAAATAAAAATAAAGCCAAAAATGGAGAAAATTGGAAAGGCGTTTAGGGAGAAAGCAATGAAAGTTAAAGAAGCATTGGAGCATGCAGAGCCGGGAGAGAAAATCGAGATTGAGCTGGATGGAGAGAAAATCGAGATTGGGAATGAATTTTTTGAATTAGAAGAAATAGAAGAAGAGGAGAAATACATTCCTCATGTGATTGAACCTTCTTATGGAATAGATAGAATATTTTATGCCATTCTGGAGCATAACTATAAAGAAATTGAAAAAGAGGGAGAAAAATATGTTTTGCTTTCTCTGCCTTCCTTAATTGCTGCAATAAAAGCAGGTGTTTTTCCATTGGTGGCAAAAGATGGATTGCCGGAAATTGCAAAAGAAATAGAAAAGGAGCTGAGAAAGAATAAAATAATGGCTTTTTATGATGAAAAAGGAAGCATAGGAAGGAGATATGCAAGAATGGATGAAATTGGAACTCCATTTTGTATAACTGTTGATTATCAAACAAAAGATGATGATACTGTGACAATACGTTTCAGAGATACAACAGAGCAGATAAGAATAGATAGAAAAGATGTTGCTACATGGATAAAAGAGAGAGTGAACTAAAACTGCTTATTTTGATGATAACATAATTTATTAATCAAAAAGTATTTTAGGCATATGAAAACAGCTTTATACGATTTGCATAAAGAGCTTGGAGCAAGTTTTACAGATTTTATGGGATATGAGATGCCTTTAAAATATACTTCCATACAGGAAGAGCATTTGAACGTGCGCCACAATGTTGGTATATTTGATGTAAGTCACATGGGAAAAATTTTTGTTAGAAGTGAAGCAGAGAAAATAAGCAAGCTTATTGTGGGAGATGCAAAAAAAATCGAAACAGGAATGGGTAATTATACGCTTTTGCTTGATGAAAATGGAAACATAATAGATGATGAAGTGTTTTTTCATTTGGAAGATGGCTTTCTTTTCATTCCAAATGCTGGGTTGCATGAAAAAATAATGAAATGGTTTATAAGCCATGGAATAGAAGCAGAAGATATGACCAATGAATATTCAATTTTAGCCATACAGGGAAGATATTCTGCAGAAGTTATGAAAGAGCTCACTCACTTTGATGTAAACTCATTAAAATTTTTTGAAGTAGCTGAAATTGGAAATAAAATGAAGATTGAAAGCAATGCAAGAATAATTGTTTCAAGAAGTGGGTATACGGGAGAGAAAGGCTATGAGCTTTATATATCTCCAGCTGAAGAGGCAATAAAAATATTTAAAGAAGCTTTAGAGAAAGGGAAAAAATACAACATAATGCCCATTGGTTTGGGAGCAAGAGATAGCCTCAGGCTGGAAAAATGTTTCATGCTTGCAGGAAATGAATTTGAAGGTGGAAGAAATCCTTTTGAACTTGGCTTGGAATGGACAATTGACTGGGGGCATGATTTTATCGGAAAAGATGCTTTAATCAAGGCTAAGAATAATGTTAGAGAAAAGCTTTCATTCTTGAAATGCATGGAAGCGGGAATACCACGTCATAAGGATATTGTGAAAAAGGATGGAAGGACAATTGGAAAAGTTAGCTCTGGCGGCTTCTCTCCATGTTTAAAAAAGGGTATTGCAATGGCTTTCATTGAAAAAGAATATATAGAGATTGACAGTGTGGTTGAAATTGAAGGAAGAAGGAAAATAAATGCGATAATGGTAAAACCGCCGTTTGTTAGGAAAGGAGAATGCTGAAGAAAATTTATAGTGTTGGTGAGATAACAGAATATATAAAAAAGGCAATCAATGAGGCAAATATAAATGATGTATGGGTAGAGGGTGAGATCTCAAATTTTAGAATGGCGATAGGTCATTACTTCTTCTATTTGAAAGATGAGAATGCTGTTTTGAGATGCGTCATGTTCTCTCCTTCCTTACCATATCAGCTCAAAAATGGAATGAAGGTGGTAATAAAAGGAGATGTAAGAGTTTATGAGAGAAAGGGAATTTATCAGATGTATGTAAAGGATATAAAAATTGGCGGCGTCGGCGAGCTTTTTTTAAAATTTGTTGAGATAAGGGAGAAGCTTAAGAAAGAGGGTTTATTTGATGAAAGGCATAAAAAGCAGTTGCCAAAAATACCAAGCATGATTGGCATCATAACATCTCCAAATGGAGCTGCCATAAAAGATATAATGCATGTTATAGAAAGGCGTTTTCCTGTTCCTTTGCTGCTTGCTCCAGTGAGAGTTCAGGGAGAGGAAGCCATTAAAGAAATAGTCAATGCAATAAAGATGCTCAATGAAGATGGGAGAGCAGATGTTATTATAGTTGGAAGAGGTGGAGGCTCGTGGGAGGATTTAATGCCATTCAATAGTGAGGAGGTAGCGAGAGCAATATTTGAATCGAGCATCCCCATTGTCTCTGCCATTGGTCATGAAACAGATTTCACCATCTCCGATTTTGTGGCAGATGCCAGAGCGCCCACGCCGAGCGCTGCAGCCGAGCTTGTTGTTCCAGATAAAAAAGATGTAGAAAGGCATATTGTTGGCATTGCAAGCAGAATGATAAAAGCCATGGAAACAAAAAAAGATATGGCAAGCAACTTTTTAAATGGAATTGTCAATAGAAAAGCTTTGAAATATCCATATGAATTAATTTCTGATAAAATTGATGAATGTATGAAAGTTGAGGAGAGAATGATAAAGGCGATAGAAGTTTGGAACGAGAGATTAAAAAGCAAGATGGAGATAATGGAAGAGAGACTCAATTCTTCAAATCCATATAGAATACTTGAAAAGGGTTATTCCATAGCCATGCTTGAAAATGGAGAATTATTTAAAAGCGTTGATGATGTGGAAATTGGTGACGATATTTGGGTTATAGTTAAAGATGGAGAGGTAAAATGCAAGGTGAAGGAGAAAAGGAAATAAAATTTGAGGAAGCATTGAAAAAGCTTGAAAAAATTACTGAAGAGCTTGAAAATGGAAACCTTGGTTTGGATGAGATGATAAAAAAATTCGAGGAAGGTGTGCAGTTATTCAAATTATGCAAAAAGAAATTACAGGAAGCGGAATTGAAAATAGAAAGGCTGATGGAAGAGCTAAAATGAAACATGCTATATTTTTCTTTGGATTGCCAACTGTAGCAATAATTGCTGGGCATTTTTTATTCTGGGAAATAAATGATTTTGTGAGATTCAGCACAATAACCACGCCCATTCTTTTCCATTCTTTAATTATATTTGCTTATGGTTATTTTGGAAGAGGTAAAAAAAAGCATTTTTTTCTTTTCATTGCATGGCTTATCTTTGCTTCATACTGGGCAATGCAGCCTGAATATTTATA
>JAGGYX010000187.1 GCA_021162305.1 Thermoplasmata archaeon
ATGAAATAGAGAATGTTTTCATAGGAGCAATGAGCGTATCTGATGCCATAAAGAATCCTCTTTTCAACAAGCCCAAAAAACTAATAATAACAAGTGGAGATAGAACAGATATGATTATAGCTTCAATTGATGACAACACTTCTTGCATAGTATTAACAAACAATATTGTGCCCCCAAGCAGAATAATAGAGAAAGCTGATGAAAATAAAATTCCTCTTTTACTTGTACCTTGGGACACATATACTACTGCTAAAAGGGTAGAGAGAATAAAACCATGGATAAGCATAAAGGAAGAGAAAAAATTAAAAATTATTGAGGAAGAATTTGGAAAAATAGACATTTCATGGATTGGCAATTTATGATTTGAATATTTTCTCATATTCCTCTACAACATCTTCGCTAAATTTCTTCATTCCCTCCATTGTTTTATAATGACCTATCATTTCTTTTATCACAGCAAATGGAATTGTTGCAATATCAACGCCAAGCATCGCTACCTCCCTGACTTGTCGAGCATTTCTTATGCTTGCTGCAATTATTTTTGTTTCATATCCATAAGCTTCATATGTTTCTATTATATCATACACAAGCTCGACACCGCTATATATGCCATTGTCGCCATAATTTATGCCTGCAGCACCCTCATATCCTTTTTCAATGCTTCTTTTCCTCTCTTCCTGCTCAATTAATTCAATTGCTTCATAATCCCAGTAATCCATTTTTCCATGCTTTATTCCAAGATTTTTTCTTATGAAGTCATCTACTCTGCCCAAAAAAGGGCTTACATAGCTTGCTCCTGCTTTTGCTGCCAGTAAAGCCTGCTCCGGCGTCATAACAAGCGTGGCATTTGTTGGTATACCATTACTTTCAAGTTCTTTTATTGCTTTTATTCCTTCAAATTGTGGCTCCTCTAAAGAAAATGCCGTATTTACTGGAATTTTTATAACCACATTATTATTAACTTCATTAAATTTTTCATATAGGATTTTTGCTTCTTTTATCATTTCCTCGCTACTTCTCCCTTTTACTTCCAAGCTCACTGGTCCATTTACAGCCTTGCATATTTGTCTGATATATCCTTCCATGCTTATTTCTTTGCCCTTTGCCTTCATCTTTTCAACAGCTTTTTTAATCAATGAAGGATTTGTTGTTACACCATCCAGAATTCCCCATGATGCAGCTTCCTTTATTTCATCCAAATCAGCAGTATCGATAAATATCTTCATGGGCGTAAAATAACATAGAAAATATATAATTTGCTAACCAGCTATAATTTTATTCCAATCGCAATTGCATACCCTCTTACAAATTCTTTCAAATTTTTTGGAACGTTGATAGCAACATAACTACCAACTTTTGTTTTATCTCCTTTTATTCTCCAGAACCTTTTTAAATCATTGACAACATATTTTTCCATTTCATTTTCATTGCTAAGCCTGTAGTCAAGCATTGAATATTCAGCTATTCTTAAATGGCGTAGCCCTTCTTTTATATCAAGGCTTTCTTTTGCCATTATTGGGGCTATTTCATACTCTTCAAAATCTTTAAGATATGATGGCGTGGTTAAAATCGGAGCTATAAACATCATTGAAAGAAAAATCGTCTTTTCTTTTTCATCAAGCTTTTCATAGAATTTTTCAGCTTTTTTAGGCACGCCAAGCTTAATGAAACATTTGCCTTTTGTAGCGATAAATTCTGGTAAGCCAATGCTTCTCCTTCTATTATATTTTGTAACAAATTTTATGAAATTTTCATCTTCATCCTTCAAATACAAAATTGCTCTCATGTTCTTTGCCTGCGCTACCAAATCCATGAAATTATTATGGCAATTATTTTTTAAAATGCATGCCTATAACAATATGGAATATGATTTGAAATTCAGCATCACATTGAGTAAGGAAGTAGACTTGGAAGGCATCGAGGAAGAAATAAAAAAACTTGGAAATTTTGAACTGAAGGAATTGAAGCAGTTAGATAACAAAATTTTTATTGAAATAAAAAGCGAAGAAAGGCGAGCTCATGAATGGGCATTACGCATACATAAAAAGCTTGCTGTGCTTCTTGGAAAAAGGAGAGTGGGAGTAAGGGAGATGAAGCTAAATGAATATACAATAAAAATAAAGCTTGATAAAAAGCCATTGAAAAGCGTTTCCATTCCATTTGCAGATTTTGAATTTAAAGATGACATTGCAATAATGAGAATAATAGATAAGGAAGAAGAGTTCATGCGTCGCAACTATGTTGACAGAATGATAAGATTGCTGAAAGAAAAAATTGAAAAACAATATTATGAAGGCAAGAAAGAATACTGGCAGCTTTTATGGCAGAGCGAGAAGAAAGAGCCAGCATGGAGTAGCGATCCTTCCGAGGAAATGCAAAAACGGGGCTGGATAAAGCTACTCGGCAAGGGAAAATGGTTTTACATGCCTCCAGCTGCTGCCATCATGCGGGCGATGGAAAAAATAGCTTTGCAGGAAGTTGTTTTGCCCCTGGGTTTTAAAGAAGTTATAGAGCCGATGCACGTCTCGTTTGATACATGGCTTAAGACTGGTCATCTTGAAGGCATGCCAGGAGAGATTTATTATATCTGCGAGCCAAAAAGCAGGGATGAACAGCAATGGGAGCGTTTTATTGATTTAGTTAAGATAACAAGGGAAGTGCCAACTGAGGAGCTGCTAAAAAATTTGAAGGCTCCAAAAGAAGGTGTTGTATATGCTCAATGTCCCAACATATATGCTTCTCTGGCTGGAAAAACAATTAGCGAAGATGCTTTGCCATTGCTTTTGTTCGAGCATAGTGTGCCATCTGACAGATATGAAGCTGGAGGAAAGCATGGCATCGAGCGTGTTGATGAATTTCATCGCATTGAAGTTGTGTATATTGGCACGAAAGAGCAATTGCTTGAATTGAGAGAAAAGTTGATAGCTCGCTATAAACATGTTTTCAACGATATTCTCGATCTGGAATGGAGAATGGCAAAAGTAACGCCCTTCTACATGCAGCAGGCTGGCATGGTTGGAATTGAAGAGGAGAAAGCAAAAGGAACAATAGATTTTGAGGCATGGCTTCCATACAGAGGAGATAGAAGCAAAGAATGGCTCGAGTTTCAGAATATTTCAATTGTTGGCGAGAAATATACGAAGGCATTCAATATAAAAGGGCAACGCAGCACATTGTGGAGCGGTTGCTCTGGCATAGGCTTGGAAAGATGGATGGTCTCTTTCCTCGCTCAAAAAGGATTGGAACCAGAAAATTGGCCGCAGGGCTTTAAAAAATATTTGGCAAAACTTCCAGAAATGCCAAAGTTTTTATGATTGCTAAAGTGAATTTATTCCTTTCATTATATCTTATTCATGGAAATTCATTCTTCCTGTTATCTAAGATTTAGTAATAAATTAAGCGTTAAAATACAGACTTTTCCAGAATCATCTGTTAAAAAGTTATGAAAATGTTTATTATATGGAGTA
>JAGGYX010000077.1 GCA_021162305.1 Thermoplasmata archaeon
GCGTGTTGTGGAGCACCGAGAACATGGGATTCGAACCATTGCCTGACTTTTTGCAGGATGAGATAACAAGGAAAATAAGGGAAAGAAAGGGATTAAAACCAGAGCCATATTCAGCAGACCATTACAGGGAATGAATTCTTTTTTCATCCCAATTTTTATATATCTGTAAAGGATGCCAATTAATGAGTGAGGAAAACGAAAATATTATCTATGTAGGGACAAAGCCAGCCATTAAATATGCTGCTGCTGTTGCTGCGGAATTTGAAAATGGAGCAAGCAGTGTTTTCATTAAGGCGAGGGGCAGAGCCATATCTCGTGCTGTAGATGCAGCTGAGATAAGCATAAATAGATTTTTGGAAGGTGTTGAAATAAAGGAAGTTAAGATATCAACTGAGGAGATAGAAAACAGAAACGTTTCCACCATTCAAATACTTCTTTCAAAAGTTGAATAGGATAAATACACCGATGAGGCAGGCTGTTCCAATAAAATCCATAAAGCTTGTTAGCAATGGTATTACAACATTATCCGGGTTCAACCCAATTTTATATGCTGTTATTGAAAGATAGAATGAAATGAGATTAACTATACCAATTAAAATTTCACCTGCAATCAGAGAAATCAAAATCATATGAAGAATCCCATAGGTTGGAAGCAGCATAAAATGACTTACAATAAATGCAAATATTCCTATCAGAGGGAATACTATTAAGCCGATTAAATGCGTTATAAGGAAAAATTTTGAAACTTTTTTCAATGATCTGAAAGATGGCTGCATGCTTCCGATGTGCAACTGTGAGGAAAATTTGGCAGCAAGAATGCTTCCGATTGCTCCACCATCTTCCAGAAAAGCTGGAACCATTATAAGTATACCTGCTGTTGCTATTATCCTTTCAAAGCCTGAACCGAGAACAAAGCCGGATAGACTGCTTAAAATACCACATGCAATTAAAATGGGAAAACTCTCGACTATTATACGGCGATAATTTTTGCCATTTGATATGAAAATGAAAGCTATTGAAAGAAAAATGAAGAAGGAAAATAAAATTAATTTAATATCGTGAGACATATCCTCAACCAGATAAAGAGAGAAGAATAATAATGGCAATGTTACCATGTCTCCAACAAGCGTAATCAATGGAGATGTAACATTATCAGGGTCCCATCCTCTTTTATAGCTTTCAAAAGCAATTATAAATGTAAAGGAAAGCATTATGAAAGCAGAAAATATTCCAGCAAGTAATGAAATTAATGATAGCGAGATTAAATCTGTTTCCAATCCAACATAGCCAGCTATTATCCATGAAATTATCCCAAGATATAAACTCATTGAAATAGTGAGAGAGAAAGAAGAATAAACATTCTCTCGTAGCAATTCATTTTTCTTACCTATTATAATCTCTCCAGTATGCAGATATGTTCCGAAGCGAGAGCCGAGCGAAGCAAATATATTTCCACGCATATCGATAGCTGGAGGAATTAAAATTATTAAAGCGGGCAGGGCATGCAAAGAAGAAGAAAAATAACCTGTTGTTATGCCAGTGAGTAAATCACCAAAAGTGCAGAATAGCATTGAAGCTAACATTTCCTTTAGGTCTTTGAACGACTGCACGCCAACGTTTATCACTGGAATCATTGTTATCCCCACTCATCTTTAAGGAAAGCAAAAAATAATATAATTTATTTGCGTGACATATGTTAACATTTTTCCGCTAAGATTTATATTTAATGGATGCATTACCAAACGGTGAAAAATGAATGCCAAAGAATATGTGGAGAATATTATAGAAAAAGTGAAGGAAAAGAACCCTGGAGAAAAAGAATTTCACCAAACAGTGACGGAGGTTTTGACATCATTAATACCAGTGATTGAAAAAGAGCCAAGATACATGAAGCATAAAATCTTGGAAAGAATAACAGAGCCAGAACGCGTGGTAATGTTTCGTGTTTCATGGGAAGATGACAACCATGAAATTCATGTAAACCGCGGATATAGAGTAGAGTTCAACAGCGCACTGGGCCCATATAAAGGTGGATTGCGCTTTCATCCAACAGTAAACCTGAGCATACTCAAATTCCTTGGTTTCGAACAAATCTTCAAAAATTCATTGACAGGGCTGCCAATGGGCGGCGGCAAAGGCGGCTCCGATTTTGATCCGCATGGTAAAAGCGACGACGAAGTGCGACGTTTCTGTGAGGCTTTCATGATGGAATTGTATCGTCACATAAGCCCAAATACAGATGTGCCTGCTGGCGACATCGGTGTGGGCGGAAGAGAGATTGGCTATCTTTTTGGAGCATATAAGAAAATTGTAAACAGGTTTGAGGGAGTGCTTACAGGAAAGGGGATAAACTGGGGCGGCTCCTATATAAGGCCTGAAGCCACCGGCTACGGAGCAACATATTTCCTCGTGGAAATGTTGAAATCCAAGGGAACAGATTTGAATGGGAAGAAGGTTGCAATATCTGGAAGCGGCAATGTTGCTCAATTTGCAGCAAAGAAGGTCACAGAGCTTGGAGGAAAGGTAATAACACTTTCTGATTCAAAGGGAGCAATGTACCTGCCAGATGGAATAAACGATGA
>JAGGYX010000055.1 GCA_021162305.1 Thermoplasmata archaeon
CCATAGAACAACATGACTTTAAATGAGAAGAGATTATACTTTTAGCTGGATCCAAAATGAGGAATTTTGCATGCAATTTGAAAAATTGGGTCATCTACTGTGATATATCATTCCTCACGTTTTAAATCCCTTAGATAAATTCTTATGATTTCTCTTTCTTCCATAATTTCTTTCAATTTTTCTTTTATATAACTTGGAATAACATCGCTTTCTAAAGCCTTTGAAAGAGCCACAAAATCAAGGCGTGAAAATCTCTCATATAAGCCCTCTTTCTTCAATAATTTTTTGACAATTTCCCCATCCCTGAAATAGAAATTTTTATAGAATTTCACTTTTACCATTTTATCGCTTCCATATATATGCTCTACTTCATTTTTTCTTGCATAATCTATCAATTTTTTCTTAATCTCTTCTTTTATGGCTTCCAGCTCATCAATCTTCCTTTCTATCTCCCAGTATTTATTCACAAGATTAAAACCGTCTTCTTCTGCAACTTCCTCAACATGCATTTCATTTATTTTATAATGATGTTTGAAAAGAGGACATATCGGCTGGTATTCACAATAATCGCATAATGCAGATTCTTTTGCAGGAAATTTTCCATTTTTCTTTGCATTCTCAATTTCCTCTATTTTATTTATTATTTCCTCTCTGATATATTCATAACTTTTTTTCCTCACCCTGATTTCCTTATTAAAAGCGAGATAATGCCACACAAGCTCTATTTCCTCGGCTCCATACAAATTTTGCAAAGCTATTGCATATATTGCAAGCTGTGTTTCATCCAATTCATTTAATGATGGAAAATAAAGAGAGGTTTTATAATCATGAACTTCATATACTCCATCTTTTTCAGATATTCTATCAATTATCCCATTTATCCAGTATTTCTCATTTAGGGGAAAAAATATTCTTTTCTCGAGAGCAATTATCCTGCCATCATCAAATGGTTTGTATGTATTGTAATAATCCCTTATATACATCTCCCCCATTTTTCTATAATTTTCAATTTCATATCCTTTAACAACGAAAATGTTTCCATGCATTTCTTTTTCCCATCTCTCATTATAAAAAGAAATCAGTTCTTCCAGACTATCAATTTTTGCAAAAAGCTTGTCCCTGTAAAGTTTTTCCAGAGCTTCATGAACTCTGCTTCCCATAAAAGATTCAATGTTCTTTCTCAAAGGCTTTATTTTATCCATGTATGCGAGCTTGAACTTAAATGGGCAATTCTCGAAAGTCGAGATGGCTGAATATGAGTAAATCATATTTATAAAAGCAAGCCATCATATTAATTTTTATTCCATTCTTTCATGCCAAGCATTTTTGCCATCTCTTTTAATGCCTCAATATTTTTTGAATAAAAAAGATGGCTTTTGCATTTGCAATCACTTGCTCCAAATTTTGGTATGCTCTCAAAAATGGAGGCAAAATTTTTTGCAACCCAGCACTCTTCTTTTTCTATCGCTTCCTTATAGAATATTTTTTCAATTTTAGCATGTTCAAGGAAATAATCAATATGCCATCTCATTTTCTTATTTTTTCTTAAATGCCTTTCTATTCTCGCCTCTATACTATTCATTGCAGAACCAACATATGCATAGTAACCATCTCTAAATTCAATTTCTCCAAGCTTTCCAATGATTGCTTTCCTTCTTTTCATTGAAGATATGATGACATAGCTCCCCTTCACAGCAGAAAACTTTAATTCCTTTATATATTACACTATCATGACAGAAATAAAAGAATTAGAACCAAAAATATTGTGGAAGTATTTTGACGAGATACTCAAGATACCTCGCTGCTCCAAGCATGAGGAAAAAATAGCACAATATGTAATGGAAGTTGCAAAGAAACATGGTCTTGAAGTGGAACAGGATAAAGTTGGAAATGTCATTGCAAGAAGAAAAGCATCCAATGGCTATGAAAACAAACCAATGATAACATTTCAGTGCCACATGGACATGGTTTGTGAGAAGAATAAGGATGTTCCGCATGATTTCAGTAAAGATGCAATAAAAGCATACGTTGATGGCGATTTTGTAAAGGCGAGAGGGACAACTTTGGGGGCTGATGATGGCATAGGCGTTGCCGCCTGCCTTGCCCTGATGGAGAGTGATGTTGAGCACCTACCATTGGAATTTTTATTCACTGTTGATGAGGAAACAGGAATGACTGGCGCATTTGGTCTCGAAGAAAATCGCATCAAAGGAAAGATGCTCATAAACCTTGATAGCGAGGAATTTGGAAGCATTTACATTGGATGTGCTGGCGGCGCCAACAGCGATATATGGCTGCCTCTGAAATTTGAGGAAGGCGGCACAGGGCTTAAAATTGCCGTAAAAGGTTTGAAAGGCGGGCATTCTGGAGTTGAGATAGATAAGGGAAGAGCAAATTCAATAAAATTGCTCGCAAGATTGCTTTATAACATAGATGCCAGAATTGGTCACATCGAGGGAGGGGACAAGTTCAATGCCATTCCAAGAGAAGCTTTTGCCACTGTTATTGTAAATGATATAGAAAAAGCAAAGGAAAAGATAAAGGAGCTTGAAAAAGCGTTCAGAGATGAATATAAGAGAAGCGACCCTGATTTGAAGGTGGAAGTGGAGGAAACAAATGTTGAAAAAGTTCTCACCAAAAATGTTAATGAAAAAGTCATAAAAATGCTCGTTGGTCTGCCGCATGGCGTCATAGCAATGAGTCAGGAAGTGGCTGGCTTGGTAGAAACATCAACAAATCTGGCAAAGGTGGAAATGAATGAAAAGTTGCATATTGTCATGAGTTCCCGCAGCTCTATCGAATCTGCTCTGGATGCAATAATGGAGACAATAAGAAGCATAGCGGAGCTTGCTGGAGCAAGTGTTGAAGAAGGAAGCCGTTATCCAGGATGGAAGCCAAATAGGGATTCAAAGTTGCTTAAAATTGCAGAGGAAACATTCAAAAAATTGTATGAAAAGCAGCCAGAGATAAAAGCAATACACGCAGGCTTAGAAACGGGTGTGATAGGAAAGAAAGTAGGGATAGATGAAATGATTTCTATAGGACCAGACATAGAGCATCCTCATAGCCCCGATGAAAATGTAAGAATAAGCAGCGTCCAAAAATTCTGGGAATATTTGCAGGCACTAACAAAAGAAATAGCACAAAAGTGGTGAGCTTTCCCCTTTTTTATTTTTTATATTTTAGCTCCCTTTTCTTTCAATAGTTTTTTCATTCTTTCTAAAAATTTTTTTGCTGTATCTAAAGCGTTTTCTGCTTCTTCTTTTGTAGCAAAACTTTCTATGCTATACTGGTTTGCATGTCTTAAATCTCTGTAATAGTCTAATAAATCAATCCATTTTGTTTCAAGCAAACCTTTCTTTGTATATTTTTCTTCCAAATATCTTGCCACGCAATAATGACTTTTCTCTCTATAGCCATCATAAAACAAAATAGCTCTTGCTGAATGAAACATTGAAAGATAAGAACAAAGCACCGATGAGTTATATATCAAAAATTTCAAAGACTTTTCTGCTTCACCCAACCATCTTTCTGCAGTTTTTATACTACCTTTTGCCTTTTCTTCAGAAACTGGTATTTTTCTAAGCAATCCTTTATTAATGCAATTTTCAAATTCATTCAATTTTCTCACCATATATGGTGATGGAACCAAAAACAAGAGAATAATAA
>JAGGYX010000135.1 GCA_021162305.1 Thermoplasmata archaeon
CCCATCCGTGATAGTATCAGGAACTTGCTGATGTGTTTTTCTATTTTTTTCAAAATTTACTTCAAAAAGGTAAACAGTTACAAAAATTAGCAAGAATTATATATGCCTTAAAAATAATTAGGCGGAGGGGATAAAGTTGGATGTGAGAAAAAAGATATTGTTGGTGGGTATAGCAATAGCAATGCTTTCGGCGGCGATAGCAACGCAGTATGCGAGGGTGAGTATAGCTTATGAATACGGAATCAGTGCTACCGATGGGGCAATAAGATTTATAGCTCGTGATACCGCACCAGATGGAAAGTATGTTCTGCAAAATAGCGCCAATACATTAAAACTTTCCTTGGGAAGCTTTGCTCCGGGAACAAATAAAACATATACAGCAGCTTTTGGCATTGTAAATGAGGAAAGTTTTAACATATATCTATACAATGTAAGTGTTACGGGAAGTGGAAATCAGTATATCAAAATATGGCTACATAAGAATCCAAATGTTACAGCCAGCAATGATGCAAGCTCAATACTTGTCTGGAATGGTGACTATACAACATTCTCGAATATAACATTCTATGCTGGAAATAACAATGCCGGCAATGCCAATAGTGATGCAGGCACAATATTAACTCCTTTAGATGCTGTTAATAATGTCAGGTATAACACAACATCAGGAAGCATTGGTGACAACAACGACTACTGGTGGGTTCAGGTGTCAATAGACATACCTAATGGGGCGAGTGATGCAACATATACAGGCAATATATTGTTCAGCTTTACAAGTGTGCAATAATAAATGAGTTGGAAGAAGAGGATAGCAACATTGTTTGCATTACTACTGTTAGCTTTAATTACATATGCTATCCTGAATGCGATAGGATGAAAAAGCTTGCCCTGGCAGCAACTCTCTCGTTCCTTTTTCTTTTCTCTGCATTTTTAAATGCATTTCAGTTTGAAAAATCTTCATTAAACTATTCATTTGGCATTGAAAAAATAAAAACAAGGCTATATGATTTTGGAATTAATGCAAGCCTCGATAAATGGGCATATCGCTACGACGCAGCGAACACGCCGCCCTCCCCAGGCGTCCCGAGCATAGAATTCAACGCATTGGAATACTGGAATATATCGAGATACGACAATGTCTATCAGATTGATGCTGGAGGCAACGTACGCCATGCTGCCCATAGATTTGTTTTTACAATATATGAAAATAAAAGTAACATTACAAATTTGAATATTTTCTGGAGAGGCTTGGGAGTATATTTGCTCTGGTGGAATGGACAATATTATATAATTCCATCTGGTAGTGGAATTGTAATATATGCGTGGAATTATACTTCATCTATTTATGATGAAATATTGAATACAACCTCCTACAATACTGTAAATCTATCGAAAAATATCTCGCTGGATTACATAAGCAGCAGTGGAGAATTAACTTTGCTTGCTGAGCAGAGAAGCACAACATTTCTTTTTGGATGGCTTCGATTCTATTCTGTAATTGCAACAGATTATGTCAGCGTGGAGGTTGAATATGTGTAACATGAAAAAATTGCTGGGAAACTTTGCATTTATGGCAATCATTGTGATAATACTGGCTAAATTTTCGACTCTATTTACAAATGTTTCCTTTCCTTTGAGTATAATTGTCTCCGACTCGATGGAGCCAACATTGAATAAAGGAGATATCGTGCCATGGATACCCTGTGGCATAGAAGATATAAAAAGGGGAGATATAATCGTATACAAAAGCATGTCCTCATGGAATGAGAAAAAATACATTGTTCATAGAGTGGAAAAAATAATGATAAGGAACGGAGAAAAGCTACTCATTACAAAAGGAGATGCAAATAATTATACAGACCAGAGTGGACCGCATGTTCCTGAACCAGCTGTCAATCAAAAAATGCTGGAAGGCAAGTTAATAATGTTTGGAGGACATGCTATAAAATTCCCATATGCAGGTTATCCATGGTTGCTTATAAATAAAATGGCAAAAAAATTGGTAAAACCGATAATATGGAGAAATCCACAGAGTGAAACTCATTTTGTTATATTTACACCATTCCTTTTCTTCTTTTCAACTTTTCTTTTATTGATTGTTTTATGGCTCCCGAATGGAAAAAACATGAAGGAAAGATTACACGAATTAATATTTGGCGAAGCTCGTTTAAAAGCCTCGCAAATTATATTCTATACGCTCATAATGTTCATTCCATTTCTCCTTTTCACATCATTTTTCTCTTTTGACCATGCTGCTGTCGGGGAAAAAACAACCAATATACCAATTTTCAATCCATCGATGATGCAAGTCAGAGCAATTGCATTTTTTGAAGGAGATGGTGCTATACCGAAAAAAATTTTTGATATGAAAAGCGGAGAAATGGAGCTTATAAACATAAAAAATGCTTCTGGAAATATATATGTTTATTCATCTCCTTTCTGGCTCCTGATACCAACTCAAATACTAAAAATTTTTTACAATATGAATCCAAAATTATGTGTGGCTATGGCATCCATGCTTTCTGCAATTTTAATGGCTTTCCTAACCTCAATTATTTTAATTGCAACAAGCATTTTATGGGATAAATTTGTTATGACGAAAGCATATTATGCATTTCTTTCTCTTAACATGGGTTTAAAATTGCAAAAATTTTATTCCTTCCATACCAAACTCAAAAAATTGTATAATGCCATAAAAATGAAATTGCGAGACATGGCTGTATGGAATGCGGAGATGAATAAAAGGGCTTATTTTTCATTTTTCCTTTATATTCCATTTGCTTTCTTTTTGATGGATGGATTATCAAATTTACTTATTATATGTATATTTTCATCAGTTTTAACAGGTGTAATTTCATACTTTATTGGATTGAAGTTCAAAAATGAGGTTGCTTTTCTCTCATTCTCGGCTTCCTTGCTTTATTCATCAATATTTGCAGGCAGAGCCATAACATACATTACGCAGGATTTTTTTGCAAGATTTATCCAATTTTTTGCTGCAACAATGCTTTTATCCATAATTCTGTTTATAATTATGTTTTCAACAATGCTTCTTATCCTCTACTCAATAAGGATTGCCATGGAAAGATTTGAGCCTGCAGCCCTGCTGGAGGTGGGCGACATATGAGCATATACTGGAAAATGGTGAGGGCAATATTCACAATAAAAAGAAAAATAAGATTTGCATTTAAATCCCAAAAGAGGAAAGAAAGCAAAACAGTTGGAATGCCAGTTTATTTTGAAGATACTGGAGAGTTTGTTGGAAGGGTTAAAAGGATTGTATGGAATAGTCTGGGAGAGATAATAGGATATGAAATAGAGGATGACTCCAGAAGGACATTCTATTTCCCTGCAGATGCATTTGAAAAAACGAAGCGGGGCTTAATATTCGCTCCATTATGGTATTCCGAAGGATTAAAAATGGTAGCCGAATTGGAAGCAAAAACAAAAATGCCAGATGTTCATGACTTTATACTTCAAAACATGGACAGAGAGGAATTATATAACAAAATAACAGAGACATATCCTTCAATAAGGAAATATGTGGAAGAAGTGTTAATGCTCAGAGAAGCTTTAATCTCCCGCCTTAATGACCTCGAAGTTAAAATGATAGAATTGAGAAAGAAGCTTGTTGATTTATCAGGAAAAAGATTGCTCAAACAGATAAGCAGAAAAGAATTTGCAGAAAAAATCATAGAAGCAAGAAGAGAAATGAATATCATTGAAATAAGCAGAAATAGATGTAAAGAATTGCTAATGAGAATAGACTCCATTCCTTTCCTGCCAAAGAAAATTGGCGAAGGTGAGATTCTTTCCATTAAAAAGGTCATTGAGAATATACCTGTAAATATTGTAATACTCGATGAATATGGAAAAATCAAGAGCGGAAATAATTTCATAACCAAAAATTTTGGTTATTCAATAGAAGAAATAAAAGGGAGACATTTTTCAGAATTTGTCATTGAAAGAGACAGACAAAAGATAGGGAAAGAAACACTTGCAAATGGCAAGCCAAAAGAATTTGATTTTGAGTTTGTGGACAAATACGGCATACATCACAAACTTTATGGGAGAGTTATAAAAATGGAAGGCATGAATATAATGGTGTTCTATGAAGCAAAGGAACATGAAGCACTGGAAAAAATATTCTCTGAAAAAATAGCTCATTTGTTTTTCAATCCATTATCAATAGCTCAAGGATATGTCTATCTCCTATCAGAAGAAAAATATGGCAGACTCACAGAAGAACAGAGAAAGCAAATTGAAGGTGTAAAAAAGAGCCTTGAAAGGATAGAGAAGCTACTGAAAGAAACCATTAAATTGACTCCATGATTTCATTTTTATGAAATTGCTCGTTCATATATGCTGTGCTCCATGCTTTGTCTATCCTCATAAAAGGCTTGTAGAAGAAGGGCACACCATTGTAGGATACTGGTATAATCCAAATATACACCCATTTATGGAATATAAAGCAAGAATGGATTCATTAATTAAATATGCGGAGCTCGAGGAAGTTGAAATAATATATGGCGACTATGACTTCATCGAGTATTTGAAATATCAACTTGAAGAAGTGCGGCGGCCGCTGCGGTGCAGGAGATGCTATCTTTACAGGCTTGATAGAACAGCGAGATATGCGAAAGAGCATGGATTCGATGCCTTTACAACAACCATGCTTGTGTCACATCATCAATATCATGAACTTGTGAAGGAAGCAGGGGAAGAAATTGCGAAAAAATATGGAGTGCCTTTTTATTATGAAGATTTTCGCCATGGATATCAACAGGGCAAGAATATAGCCAAAATATATAGTTTATATAGCCAGAAATATTGTGGATGTTTGATAAGCGAATGGGAGCGATTCGCTGGAAAAAGTTTGAAGGGATAACATGAAGCAACTTCTTGTCATTTCATTGATTTCTCTTCTATTCCCACAAACTGTGCAAATAAATGTTGCCATTTATTTTTCCTTTGGTGAATATGCCCAAGAAGTGAAAGATGCGATAGATTATTCATGGATAAAAGATGGAGTGAAATATGAGATAGTTCCAGAAATAATTACAAAGAAGGAAATAAAAAATGGAGAGTTAAAAAACTATGATGTTTTGATAATACCAGGTGAATCAAGAATCTATTTTGATGCAATCGATAAAAAATGGAAAGATGAGATAAAAAAATTTGTTTCAGATGGAAACGGCTATATAGGGATATGCGGTGGGGCAAATATTGCATCTCCACGCTTTCTTGGAATAGCAAACATAACCATAAATGACGACCAGTGGCAGGAATGGCAGTATCTATGGAAAGCCAACTGGAGTCATGGAGGCGTTCCTCTAAAAGTTTACATTCCCTATAGCGATAATCCCATATTTAAGGGATTTTATGGAAGCTACAGAAACATACGATATTGGGGCGGCGCAGGCATGACTGGCGGCGTAACGCCAATTGCAATTTTTGCTGAGGAGCCATGCGAGGTTGCGCCATTGCATTACTGGATATGGCTTGGAAAATGGATTCCATGGAAGAATATAACCACAGACATAAAAGGAGAATATGCTGTAGTGGCGACGCAATATAAAAAGGGGCGTGTTGTTTTATTTTCTCCTCATCCTGAAAAGGATACTTTTTTAGATGGGCATGTTGAAGAACTACCAGTTCATCCAGAGCTTACACCATTCACATGGTTCATGTATAACTGGGTTGGAAATAAGAGTAACGTTAGCTACAACTGGTGGATTTTGAGGCGGAGTGTTGCATGGGCTGCAGATGCAAAAATTCCTCCCGCAAGTGAAACAATGATTTATATAGAAGAGCCGAGAAATGGAATTTACATAGAAGGAAGAAAAATTATGGAATGCAGAGCAACAATAATTTCTGGCAACACTTTTGTAGCTGTATCATCAATAAACATAAGCAAATGCTCCCTTTATGTGGATGGAGAAAAAATAAAGGAGGGAAATGATAGCATAAAAACATGGCTTTCCTTCAAAAAAGGATTTCATACAATAACGGCGGCTGGATGGAATGGAAAAGAGGAAGCAAAAAACGAGCTTAAGATATTTGCCATTTAAGATGTTACAGGGGCAAAAAATTTATTTATTCAAAAAAATTGATTTAATATGAAAGTCATAGCAATAGCTTTTGTTTTTATCATTGCAGAAATGAATTTTGTGGCAATAAGCGAGAGTGTTTCTTACACTGAGTGCAAGAATGTCATGGCTCTTGGAAGTGCAACAGCTGGAAATTATAGCTTGCTACTTAAAGTTCGTGACCCCGCTCGCCCAGGCTACCAAGTTTTATGCATTGTCCCCAAAGGCTATGAATATGATTACCATTCTCCATGGCTTGGATATAAAATGCATTTCGTCGTCGAACACAAATTCATAGGAACAACAACTCTTGGCGATGTGCCGCCGAATATTGTAAAGGCTGGCATGATGATAAATGATGCTGGTATAGCTTTCAGTGATGCTGACACCCTGTGCCACATTGTTAACCCTACAAAACATGCATGGGATGATTTTGACTGGATGAGATATTCTGCACAGTCTGCCGATGACTTAAATGAAGCTGTCTCCCTGCTGCATGATGTGGTGCGAATGCACGCGCCGTCGGTGGCGGAAAATATTTTTGTGGTGAATGCCAGCATGGGAGCAATTGTGGAAGCTGATGCAATTAATTTTAATGTTAGATTTATTGAAGATGGTGTGGAGGCACAATCCAATTATCCAAAGGTTTTGTGGAAAAAGCATTTGATTTATCCTGTTTTCGTTTCACCATCTTTTTATTCAAATAAGAGCATATGGGCTGAAAAAGGAGACAGAATTAGCCTTGGAGGGCTTACAGGAATATTTGTTTCAAGCATAAGAAATGATTCAGTAACTGTCAGAATGTATCCATTTGGATTCAAGCATGAGATTAAATGCAATGATGGAATGGCAGCAGGAAATTTCTGGGTGGAGGTGAAAAACATTAGTGAGGGAAAAGCAAGGTTATTCATATGTTATAAATACTTCATGTGGGAGAAGAAAATCAAGGAAGAGTTGATGAAAAATGGAAAAGTAAAGCTGGAAGATATGATGCGAATATCGAGATTGCATACCAATGAATTGAATGGGCTGCGAGGCATGTGCGAGGGTGGCTATGAAGCAGCTACAGTATATAAAATAACCCATGCCTATCCACAATTTTTAAGCAGCCTATGGTTTGCAGCAAATCAATGCTCTTCAATTTTTATTCCTGTTCATATATGCGATATTGACATATATGATGCCTATGAAAATGGCACTGCTTCGCAACTTGCGCATCAGCTTCTATCCAAATATGGGCATGGGAATATAACAAAATGGTGTGAGCAGGTAGAAAAAAAATTTATAGAAGAAACAGAGAAAAGTGAAATGGAAGCAATGAAATTGCTTAATCAGGGTAAATTTATGGAAGCAAAACTTCTTTTAACGCTCTCTGACATAAAAATGCAGATTGAAGCAATCGAGATTGAAAAAGATTGGCTCAATGGAAATTTTTCAGTCATCTCGTAAACAGTATTCAACAGTGGTAGAAAATATATTCTTATGAGGACAAATAACGAGCTGTTGCATTTTCATTTATCAAAACATTTTGAATAACAAATGCAAAAAGAAAATGCGGGTGCCGGGATTTGAACCCGGGCAACGAGCTTTTCCCCTTTTCCGTCAACGCTTTGCGCGCAGCGGAAAGGGTTGTTGGGAAGCTCGCGTCATAACCTCTAGACCACACCCGCATTTCCTCAGGCCCAACCCAAGGCAAAAGAATATTAATTCCTTCTTTAAATGTTTTAAGGTCAATTTCATTTGTAAGCAGGTCATCCAGCATTCTTTCCACCTGTGAAATTAAATAATTCATTATCTAAAGCAGGAGTTAAAGCATCAGAAATTCTTTTTCAAAAATAGGCTGAGCAATCTATCTCTTCAAAAGAATCTTATATTAACGGTAGATGCAGATTAGCCTTTCTCATATAAAAGGCTAACTATTTTTGACATAACTCGTGGTGATTAAAAATATCAAAAAAGAGATATATGGTATCCCTTCCAAAATTTGGAGGGGATACCACGTCATGGAACGAAATAGAAATTGAAAAGCTAATAAAAAGTAATCGGAATTTTTTGGATAAAGAGATAGGAAGAAAATATGAATTGCCGGCATTGTTCATAAATCCTACAAAAGAAAATCCAGTAGAGACATCAGAATTTCTATCTCATTTGAATCTAAGTTTTCTGGATTCTTCATTGAAGAAAATGTTTCCCAGATTGGAAAGAATAAAGAAAGGAGTGTATGCAAGAGTAAAATTTATTGTTTTTATGAAATTAAGCAACATAAAATATATTGCCGAGGCTTATAGAAAATTGATTACAAATAAAGAGATTGCACAAAATCTGGGCTTTGATCCATTGAATCTTCCTTCATATGAAACAGTTAGGCATTTTGTAAATGATATTCTGCAAAATAAAATTGATGAGATTTTTTATGCAGTTGTTAAAGAACTGGAAAAGCAATTGAAAAGAAAAGGAAAATGGACAGGAGATATTGTTAAGGATGCAACAGTTATTACTGCTAAAAGGATGGATAAGGAATCAAAATATAGCGGATATTATAAAACATATGGATGGAAGAAAGATCTATTTATAGAATCAAATGGAATCTTTCTTTCTTACAAAGATTTAGAAATAAACGATGATGAAGGATGTTATATGGAATATCACCTGAAGAAGTTAAATCGGTTATCCATATTTATCACTCATATAACTACTGATGGAAAATATGCGACATATCATAATATTGCCATGACAAAATGTTGTTATAATGTGGAATTTTTATATAAACCACAGGAAGGATGGATTTATAATAAAAAGGGAGAAGAAAGACACATTAGAGAAAGATATAGCAGATATTGGAAAGAAAAAG
>JAGGYX010000141.1 GCA_021162305.1 Thermoplasmata archaeon
AACACAAATCTATAAAGATGCTCATGAGATAAATGCATATATTGACTCATTCTGGATAGAATGTGAAAATGTTGCCAGTAAAATATACGAAAACTATTCTCAGGGATGGGATGGAAGCGTATATGTTGATAGAGAATATATAGCAGGAGTGGAAGGAAAGAATTCAATAGATGAAATAGAAGTCAAAATGCTTGCAGAGCCAAAGGAAGTTGTTGCAAAGCTTTACTCGCCTCTTTCAAAGGTTGTAAAAGCCACTTTACCATTGCCTGATCCAAGCTTTGAATGGAGTTATACAAGCACTTTTGTATCTGATGCCAAGACAGGAGAAGCAAGTATAAAAAGTGGCGTATCTCATTCTGGAAGCAAATCAATTCTTCTGAAACTTTTCAACTACATAGGAAAATTCAAAATTGAAAATGAGGATGTTAAAGCAGAAGATTCTGTTGGCTTCAGTCAGAATATAACATATCAGATACCTGTAGCATATCTGCCATCCTTGTTCTTCTGGTATAGAATTGATAAGGCTTCTTCTTCAAGCTATATAAATTATACGCTCTTCACCATTGGCTCCTCTCCACTATCTCAAAAAATTTATCTCTCCACTCTTGTAAGAGATGGAAAATGGCATATCTGTAAAATTCCAGATTCAATATTGAAGAAATGGAGAAACCATGGAGGAAAAGTGGCGGGAATTGAAATCAGATTAATAGCAGGGGAAGACGGAGCAGAAAACACACTATATATCGATGACCTCGGCTACTCTTTTATGCCCTCTGATTCAGATAGAACCTCATGGAAAATAACGCATTTTTACAACTTTACAAATGGCGAGCTCACAGGGCGGTGGCGTCTTGATGTTGTGGCTTCAGATGGTTCTGATTATAGGATAACAAAAAGTTTGTTTCTGAATGTTCTTCCTTCTGCCGACTTAGATGTATACAAAATTGATTTTCCATCTGGATTGAAAGAAGGTGAGAAAGGGAAATTTGTAGTTTATGTGAGGAACAATGGACCAAAGAGTATAAATGAGAGTACCCCAGTAAATGTATCTCTTTCAATTTACCAAAATGCTCTCTCTCCAATAAAAATGAGGAAATCAATAGCAGGACTCAAAAAGGGAGAGAGTAAGCAGGTGGATTTTGAGTGGGTTGCATCATATGGAAATGCATCTTTCAATGGGACATGGAATGTTGTGGCAAAAGTTAATGAGGAAAATACCATACCAGAATGGAATGGAATGAATAACTGGCTTGCAACAAAAATCAAAATTGAGCCTCGCCCCGACATGGAAATCGAGATGGATGATGTCTCTTTCTCCCCAGTGCATCCTCTAAATCATATTGTGAATATAACGGTGATTGTGCACAACATTGGATACAAAGAAGGAAATGCAAGATTAAAAGTGTATGAAAAGGAAAAAGGAGAAAGAAGATATATAATGATTTCGAACGAGAGTCTTAAAAAGATAATAAATGGAAAATCATGGGAGAGATTTTCTTTGCAATGGAATGCTTCTTCAAATGGAACATATAACATAAAGATAGTTGTTGAATGTGATGATGAACTGAATACAAACAACAATGCAGTGATAAAAGACATAAGGATTGGAGGAGCAATAGATGTGAATAAGCCAAAAATAATGAATGTGAGAGCGCCATCCATTGCAACAATGGGAAATGAAATCACCATAACAGCTACAATAATCGATGATGAAACAAGCATAGACAAGGCTATTGTTTATTTGTCTAATGAAAGCAATGAAAGCTCATTTGTAATGCATAGAGTGGATGAAACAGATGCATATTATGTTAACATAACTTTGAATAAAATAGGTGAATACTCATTTTATATAAGGGCATGGGATACTGCAAATATTCAAAATTATAATGAAAGTAATAAGGAAAAAATAAGAGTGATATATGAGGGAATAGAGACCAAGCCCCCTGTCATAGCAGGCATAACATATCCGAAAATACAGGTTTTGAATGAATTTGTCAATATTTCTGCCTATATAGATGATGAGAGTGGAATATCTCATGCATATGTTTATGTAATTCACAATGGGTTAAAGGAAAAGAAAGAAATGGAAAACAAAAATGGAAGCAAAATTTATTATTATGCTGCAAAATATGATGTGGGAGAATATAGTTTTTATATAGAAGCAATTGATAATTCAGCCAATAAAAATAAAAACATTTCTTCCAACTATTTCTTTGAGATACCTTCAGACTATGATGGAGATGGCGTTCCTGATAAAATAGAAATTTCCATAGGAAGCAATCCCAAATCAGGAAATGATACTATAAATGTGAGTGTGGGCAATTCAATTGGATATCTAATATCAATTGAAGGAAAATATATCTATTGGAGTAAAACAAGCAACAAAACAAGAGAAACAGAATCCAGAGATGTGAATGGAGACGGATATATTGATATATTATTTGATGCTGATGGAGATGGAATATACGACCATTATTATAGCACAAAAGATGATTCAATAAATGCTTATAAGAAAGTGGAAGAAGAAAGGAGTGATATAATCTGGATTGCTCCTCCTTCAATTCTTTTCATACTTGTGGGAGTCATTTTCATAATTCTGAGAAAGAGATGATTAAATCAAAGCTCTCAAATTAGGTATCAATATTATAGAGAATATTGCAAGCAAAATCATGAATGAGATTCCTGATGTGATATAAGTTACAATTTTTTCTCCTTTTTTCAGTCTTAACTTTTCAATTAACCAGCTTACCCCATCTTTAAACACATACCCTCCATCCAGCGGCGCAGCAGGCAAAGCATTAAATGTTCCCAGAGCAAAATTCAGCCAGAAAAGCCAGTAAAAGAAGTTCATCAATGGCAAAAATATGGATTGTAAAGGAAAGTCATATAAGTTTATGAGTTCTTTTGGAAATGGGGAAAGACCCTTAAAAGGCAATGAAACAAATATGAAGAATTTTGTTTTGAATGGATTATATAAAGAGGGGAAGTAAAAGGAATCTACAATTCGATTAAATTTTTCGAGGGTTTTTATGTCAACTACCTCCACCCCAATAAAGCCTTTTCCATCATCCCTTTCATTATTTGTAAAATTATATTTATTATCAAGAATCAAACTAATTTCCCCATATGTTCCATTATAATAGTATGAAATATTTATTTTTTCATTTTCATGTGTAGAATTCATGAAGTTTTGAAATGTTATAACATTATCTATTTTAATTCCATTTATTTCATAGATGACATATCCTTTTTTTATTTCATTTTTTTCAGCTATAGAGCCGTTTACAACAC
>JAGGYX010000072.1 GCA_021162305.1 Thermoplasmata archaeon
TATAACAACAATGAAAGACTATGCCTCCATTGGAATGGCGCTTTTGATGGCATTGAGTATGCTAATAGCAGCTTTTATAGCTGAGCCTTTTAAAAAACAGGGGATGCAGGCATTTGAAAACCCAAATGATGTTATGAATGTTGTGCAGATTTTTGTTATAATGCTTGTTTTTACAGTCTTTATTCTATTTATTGCAAAATACAAAAAGGATGTGATGAAATATCTCATCCTGTTCATTTTCTTTCTGACAGCTATTTCAATATTCAATGCCTTTCTATACTTCATTCCATATTCATTTTTTATCTCTCTTGCAATCTCGCTGATTATGCTAATTCTTTTCATAAAGCATCCAGAATGGTATGTTATCGACACCTTTGGCATCTTCCTTGCAGGCGGCATCGCCGCCATCTTCGCCATTTCATTGTCGATATGGTTGATTATATTGCTTCTCGTCATATTGGCTGCTTATGATGCCTTATCTGTGTATAAAACGAAGCACATGATAAGTCTGGCAAAATCTGTGACATCTTCAAATCTTCCGTTGCTCATGATTTTTCCAAAAAGTAGAAATTTTTCGTATCTGGAAAAGCAGGATATAGAGAGCGAGGAAAAGGATGCAATTTATATGGGACTGGGAGATGCAATAATCCCTGCCATTTTGGTTGCACATGCATATATGCAGAGCTGGATTGCATTCATTTTAACTTTTATTGGAACGTTTACAGGCTATGCCATATTGATGCATTTAATAAAAAAAGGGCCCCAGCCAGGTTTGCCATATTTAAATGCTGGTGCAATTGCAGGATATGCAATCTATTTGATATATCCACATTTCCTGCAGTAAGGTATTCCATCCTTTAATTCAATTTTTCCATTGCAATGAGGGCATCTCAAATCTTTTAGCAAATACGAGAGCCACGCCTCCTTTATCTCAGCCTCCTTTGCCCCTTCTATTTTCTTGTATATCTCCATTTGCCTCTCATTCTTAACTAAATTTTTTATTGCCCCATAATCAATCCTTTTCTTTACTTTCTTCTCCTTTACAATCAATTTTGCTATGGCGACGCCACCGACCAGCCCGCCGAGATGGGCAAGATATGCAACATTGCTTCCATAGTAAGGAGAGGCAAGAGAAAAAATAATCTGGAGGATGCCAAATACTATTGCAGCAGTTACAACACGCATTTTGACAAAGATTATTATTGGAAATGGAATTGGGACAAGTATTCTGTCAGAAGGAAAAGATGCCGCGAAGCCGCCCAGTAAACTGAATATCGCTCCAGATGCACCCATTAAAAGCATTGAATGGAAATTTGCAACACTGAAAAATAAAGCTGCAAAGATTCCCCCAAATATGTATATGGCAAATATTTTTTTGACCCCTATTCTGTATTCAAATGGCACTCCTATGAAAAAAAGAGCAATCATGTTGCCCAGTAAATGCATTACATCATAATGAATGAACATCGACGTTAACAGAGTATACAACATTTTTGGATTTTTTAGATATAATGGATTGAAAGATAGCTCGGCAAAAACTGGAGAGGCAGAAGGCATGTAATTTGGTGAGGAAAATGTTGTGATAAAAAAAATGATAAAGTTTGTTATGGCTATGGAATAAACAAATGACATCTTTTTGGTGAATGGCACTATTATTGAAATAAGGATAAGGAATATGGTTATCAGGCTAATTATGTGCATTGTTTTTCCTCCTTGCAATCAGGAATATAGCAAGAATCGTAAGGATGATAAAATCATAGCCTCCCTTCTTTTCCATACCATAATTCCAATCATAATAAAAAATTTTTTGAAATAATTGCTAATGTTCTCATTTTCTATTATTATTCCAATCTCTCTATTGTTGCGAACAGAATTTTCTCCCCAGTTTATTGAAGAAATTAAGACTTTGTCATCTACAATCAGCCCTTTATTATGTATATTCAATTTTGAAAATCTTGCCTCTATTCCATTTCTCTCTAAAAATCTTTTTGTTTCTTCATTCATTCTATTTGTTGATTTATAGCTCGGATTATAATTCATCAAAACTTTTATCTCCACGCCTTCTTTTTTCTTCTCTATTAATTTTTCCAGAAATGGATTAAGTTCATCATGCCAGTTTTTTTGTATATAAGCCTGCTCAACCAGTATTTCCCTTTTTGCCTTTTGTATCAGCCTGCATATCTCATCTTCAGCATTATCTGGAGACAGTATAACAGTTGCATTGAATTTTGTATGAGTTTCGAGTGCGCCAAATTTTTTCTTATAATTTCCATGAGGAATGAAAAAACTTATTGAAAAGTTACGCGGCTTACCTTTTAAAAAATCGCTTTCATTAAATGGAATGCTATCCTCCATCAATGGATTGAAATCGGTGTTAAATACATTTAGCAAAAAATTTGATAGAGTTGCATTTTCTACCAATATGCCCCATTCACGATTTCCATAGCTCTTATCAACAGGAATGCCATTCATGACCCAGTTTGCAGACTCTATTATACATTTCTCATCAATTACGGCATATTTTGCATGGTCAAATCTATATCTTTTATATATTCCCTCATCTTCATTTCCAAACATATATCTTATGCTTGCTTTCCTGCTCAATTTCCATGCAATGTAGCGTTCTGCTAGCGGCAATCCACCTATGACATTGCCATCGAGCAGGATATGGATGCTGGCATTGCTTTTTTCCAGAATTTTGTATAAGTAGGGGTGAGTGAACATATAGACATTTATTGAAATGTTGTTTCCTTCTTCCAATGCTTTGCTTACAACATCATATGAGCAATCTGGAGAGCAAAATGCTATTGCATGCATTGATGTAAAATTGAATGGTTTGAGATGACTCCATCCTATCTTATAAATTTTCCAGTCATTGCTGCTGTTTGTATCGATGCAATCCTTTCTTTCAAGCACATATCCTTCCTTTCCCTCTATTGCCTTACCATTCCATCCATCGCCATATGAAAAATTTCCATATACAATACAATCTATTGTATGATTTGTCGAATCTTTAATTGCGATAGCTCCACCTCTATTTGAAAGACGAAAGCTTCCAGACCTTTTCAAATCTGGAATGGGAGAGCAATTATAATATTCAAAACTTGCATTGAATCCCATTTCTTTAAGGAATGAGGAGCCATTTTGAGTGATGTATATTTCCTCGCCATGCTTTATTTTAACTTTGGGAAGAAAAATTTTATTCTGCTTTGTTGCCATTCTCCATGGCTGCGTTGTTATATAAAAGTTGCTAAGCCATGTTTCGCTGCCGCAATTTATTATTGAAATGAATTCATTGTTTTTATTTGGATATGCATAATAATATACCCTTTTTATAAGCAAATCTCGTTTAACCATGGTTTTCAAAATTGTAATGTTGCATGTTGCAAAATTATTCGATGAATTTTCATCGAAAACCGCTGCAATTATTTCATGTTTTCCTTCATATCCTTTTGTATCAAATCCAATTTTTGGAAGCCTGTATTTATTTATTGAATCATATCTTTTCATTCCTATCAAATGTTCTCCATCAATTGAATCAATGTAAAAATATACTGCAAAAGGATAGCTTGCTCCTCCTACATTATCAACTCTTGCCTCAATTTCAACTATCTCTCCTTCAATAACAAAATTTTTCTCTGCCTTGACCCATCTTACAGATAAGTCAAATGTTTCTGCAGACAGGGAAGGCATGATGAATATGAGAAGCAAAGATGCCACAACAAATTTTTTCACTTTTATAAAAATTGATATCATATAAAAAATTAAGCGGGCGCGGCGGGATTTTCGTGCAACCTGCACGGAAACGCAAATTTCAGGCAAGTTGCAGTTCGAACCCGCGACTTGCAGCTTAGGAGGCTGCCGCCATATCCTGGCTAGGCCACGCGCCCTTAATTTTGTATATGCCCTTTCATAAAATATTTTTTGGAAGAATGGCAATAACAAAATTTATATATCTAAATCGATATATCGATTTAGTATGAAAGCAATATTAAAGATGTTTATATTGAAGCGAATTGCAACCTCACCTTCTACAGGCTATGGAATAATGAAGGAATGCTATGAAAAACTTGGATACAAACCAAGTGCTGGAAGTATATATCCTTTGCTAAAATCTATGGAAAAAGATGGGATAATAGTTTCAACTAAGGAAGGAAGAAAAGTTATATATTCTCTCTCAGAAAAGGGTAAAAAATTTTTTGAAGGGATTGAAAAAATAAAAAATGAGTTCTATCAGAGATTGCATTCTCATATTGTAGCAACTGCAGAGATATTTGATGATGATGAGCTGAAGAGCATTGGAGAGTTTTTTAAAAATGAAAGGTGCAAAAAAATTTTGTTTATGCTTGCTGAAATGGATGAAAAGAAAAGAGAGCGATTGCTTGATGAGATTTACAGGAGGTTAAAAAATGAAAGCAATAGAGATAAAAAACTTGGTAAAAGAATTTGATGGAATAAAAGCTGTTGATGACATATCTTTGGAAATAGAATATGGAGAGATATTTGCATTACTTGGTCCAAATGGAGCAGGTAAAACAACCACAATAAGCATACTCGCTACCTTATTAAAGCCAACTTCCGGTAAGGCAAGGGTAAATGGATATGATGTTGTTAAACAAGCTGCCAAGGTAAGGCACAGCATTGGAATAGTTTTTCAGGACCCAAGCTTGGATGACCGCTTAACAGCAAGAGAAAATCTCGAAATACATGGAAGGCTATATCATATGAAAAGAGACGAAAGAAAGAAAAGAATCAAAGAAGTCCTCAAAATGGTTGAACTGGAGGGTAGAGCAAACAGCCTTGTAAAAA
>JAGGYX010000164.1 GCA_021162305.1 Thermoplasmata archaeon
CTATTATTGCACCGGGTCCAAAAAAGAGCAGATAGCGAAGATATTTTTTCAAAGAAGGCTTTGCTTTTAGAACTTCATCAGGCTCTGGAAATCTGATTTCATCCATGGTATTGTGAAATACTTATGCATTTTATATTTTTTTAAAAAATTCTTTAAAAGATTTAAAAAGCGTTAAATGTGTGTAAAAATACTTAAATACCTTGAATTGTAATATTATTATGGCATTCGAAATAAAAAGCCCTGCTTTTGAGAATGGCAATGTTATACCAGAAAAATATACATGCGATGGTGAAAATGTTTCGCCGCCTTTAAAATGGCATGATGTGCCAACTGAAACAAAAAGCCTTGTTTTAATATGTGATGACCCCGACGCTCCTCTTATGACATGGGTTCACTGGCTCATATATTGCATTCCTCCTTCCAAAAATGGTCTTGAAGAAAACATTCCAAGAAAAGAAGTTCTTGAATGGGGAGGAAAACAGGGAAAAAATAGCTGGGGCAAAATTGGCTATGGCGGCCCATGCCCGCCTGGCAAGAAACAGCACCGCTATTTTTTCAGGCTCTATGCTTTGAATGAGGAATTGAATTTGCCGGCGGGATTGAAGAAAAAAGAACTGTTGAAAAGAATTGAAAGGCATGTTATAGGAAAAGCAGAGATAATGGGGAAATATGGAAGAAAATAGGCTTAAAAAATTTGTTGAGAAATATGGGAAAAAATATAGTGAGATGCTTGGAATAGATGCGAGAAAAGAAAAATTTAAATGGTTTCTGGCAGCCCTGCTATTTGGTGCACCCATAAGAGAGGAAAATGCAATGAAGACTTATCTGTTATTTGAGAAAAATGGCTTGGTAACGCCAGAAAAAATTATAGAGGCAGGATGGGATAGAATTGTTTCACTGCTGGATGAGGGAGGATATACAAGATATGATTTTAAAACAGCTGATAAGATTATTGAAGCCTGCAAAAATATAATTGAGAAAGGAGGAATCGAAAAGTTGACCATGGAGGGAAGGCACGCTTTAAAGATTGCAAAGGGAATAGGAGATGTTACAATAGATATATTTTTAAGAGAGCTTGGAATGCCTCACCATCCTTCTAAGTATGCCATAATGGCTGCGAAAAATCATGGATTGATGGAAGGAAATAAAATTAAAAAATTTGAGGAGATAGATGAAATAAACCTTGAAATAGCATTGATGAAACTCGGAAGAGATTATTGCAGAAAAAATAAATGTAAAGAATGTCCCTTTCCATGTAGAAAAGGAAAAAATTTATGACATGCTTTTGTTTATTAACAGAAAAATGAAAATAAAAGGAATAGAAAGAGAATGTCTTGAAACAATAAAAGAGGGGGCAAAAGCACTGCATCCACGCGAATTTCTGGCTTTGCTTTCTGTTGGAAATGACAAAAGCATAATTTCGGAGATAGTTATGCTTCCACAGATGACATATGGAAAGAGACATGCAACTTTTAACATCTATATGGCTCCGATAGATTTTTCAATTGTTGGAACTGTTCATTCACATCCTTCTGGATATCCAGTTCCATCTCAAGATGATTTAATCACATTCAGCAAAAATGGAATAATACACATTATAATCGCATATCCTTATGATGACACATCATGGAAAGCTTATAATTCTAATGGAGAAGAGGTAAAGCTGAAAATAATTGAATGAAAAAAGTGAAAGACATATAAATTGGCTGCTATTTAATTTAGGATGGTTGAAAGAATATATCTTAATCCAAATGAGCCTGATCCGACTTTCATGGTTTATAAGGAAGAGGCAAGGAGGGTGATGCTTAAGGCTCTTGCAGGTAAGAGCGAGTGCTTCTGGATTTTAGGAAAAACAGGGATAGGGAAAACAACATTTTTACTCTGGATAAATAAATTCGCCCCTTTATACAAATTGAAAAGCATATATTTTCATGGAGGAGAAGAATTAAAATTTGAGGATTTTAAAAACGGAATTGAAAAATTGATTAAGGCATCCTTTTTCTCAAGAATTTTTCTGAAAAAAAGATATACAGAGTCTCCTGTATTAATCCTGATAGATGAAGCAGAACATGTGAATGATGACAGAATATGGAAATATGTTGTAAGCAAACTTGACGAACCAGATTTAAATTTTTCAGTTGTACTGTCATCAGTTGAAGAAAAAGAAGAAATAAAGCAGTATTTTAAGGGAAGGGAGATAGATAAAATATATCTTGAAAAGCCTTCTGTTGATATCCTCATGGAAATGATAAGGAAGAGAATAGAGGCGGGCGGCGGCGAGGGCTACCAGCCTTTCGGGAAGCAGCTTATCAAAGATATCATTGAGGCATCAGATACAATAAGGGAGATATTGATAAAACTTGAGGAGGTGGCAAAATGAAGAAAATCATGGTTGCAGATGATGAACCAGAGATAATAGATATCATCAAAAAAATGCTATCTGGAAAATATGAAGTTATAGGGGTTTACAATGGAGAGGAAGCATTGAAGAAGGCGAAGGAAGTGAAGCCAGATTTGATTTTACTCGATATTCTCATGCCAAAAATGGATGGATGGGAAACGCTGCGGAAACTAAAACAGGATGAAGAGCTTAAAAACATACCTGTTTCCATGCTTACCGCTCTTCCTTTGACACCAGAGGATACTTTTGATAAGCCAATAGACGATATAGAAAATTATATTGTTAAGCCATTTACAAAAGAAACACTTTTGAAAAAAATTGAGGATATTTTTGAAAGAGAGGAAGAGGCAAAGAAAAAATATGAAGAATTGAAAGAAAAAGTTGGAGAGGATATTGCAAACGAATACATGAAACTCTCAAGGGCAATAAACAGGCATCGCCGCCTCATTGGAGTAATAGTGAATTCCACAAATCAACTCAACCAGTCTGTGAGAAATCTGATATTGAGTCAGAAAAGATTGATAGAAAGTTTGAAGAAGAGGGCAGAGGAAATAGAAAATTTACTGGAGGAAGAAGGAAACAAAAGCAAAAAGAATATCTCCAAATAAACAAGAAATAACATAGCCAATCAATATAAACAAAAGAAATGGAAGCTTTGGTGTTACCCAGATTCTGCCCTTATATGAATCAAAATCTGCATTTTTAACGGGGAAAATTGTTTTCCTGCCATCCTTTTCCATGGGCCATACAAATTTATTTTTTGCAACACTTGCCTCCATCCTATAACCAAAAAAGGCATATGGCATTTCTATATCTCTCCTGATTGCATTATAAATTAAAAAAATGATTGGCATTGGAAGTATGAGGAGAAGGGAATTTATCAATACTGTTAGAGGGAAAACAAATTGAGGAGAATGAAAAATGGTTATAGAAGGAGGCAGAGGATTCAACAATGCTATTGCCATAATTGCTTTTGCATCAGCTCCTCCCATTCCAAAAATATATAGAAGAAATGCTATTGGAATTGAAATTGCGATGGAAATTGCTTCGAGAAAGTAATTTTTATTGAAAAAAAGGAAAAATGCTCCTGCGATACCAATAAAAATCCATATCCAGTTATCTGCTTCCCTTTTTTTAATATCGCTATAGGCAGCATATAGAAGAAGAGGGAAAGCAATTGCAAATTTTATTATGTCTGTTTCCATTTCCTGTATAGCAGGATGGCGAGAATTGCTGCAGCCAACGCTACAATTGAAAATGCTGGTGAATTGGCTTTTGTTTTTATTTCCATTATGAGTGCATTGCTTCGCACTCCTCCTCCAATTGCTCTAATTATTACCATACCATCATTTTTGGCTGTTATTTTAATCGCCACTTCTTTCTTTTCGTTTGGTTGTAAGGTTATGTTCTTGTCAACTATTGTTACTTCTATTCCTTCCGTCTTATTTTCAACTTTTAGATTTATTGAAGATAATTCATATGGAAGTGTATTTTTTATTGTTAGCTTAACAGTTTTTGTTGAGCCTTTTGTAGTCTTTATGCTTTCGCTCCCGCTGAGAAGAAGGCTTGCCTTTTCTTTTACTTCTATTGTCTCGCTTATTGTATTTGCAAGACTTGCATTGTCTATGACCTTTAATGTCACTACATATTCGCCAGCTTCATCCCAGGAATGCTCCGCCGTCGGCTTTGTATATGTTGAATCAAATTTTCCATCTCCATCCCAATCCCATTTATATAAAACAATGCTTCCATCACTATCATAGCTTTTACTGCCGTTAAATTTAACAACCTCGCCCACAGATGGCTGGCTTGGATAATAGCTGAACTTTGCTATTGGGGGCATATTTCCAGTTTCATTGTTTACAGTAATAAATTTAATGAGAGAGTCAACATCGCCATCATTATCCCTTACTGTCAATTTAACACTATAACTTCCTGCTTTTTTATAAATGTGGGCAAATCTTTTTTCATATGAATGGCTGCCATCTCCCAAATCCCATGTATAATTGACGATATATCCATCCAAATCATTGGATGAGGAAGCATCAAATGTAATTGGTGAGTCAACAAAAGGCGTTACTGGGTCATATGTAAAATTTGCAATTGGGGGCGAATTCACCACTGTTATTTTCTTGCTTATGCTATCACTATTTCCTTTGTCATCCTTTATTGTTAGCGTAACCGTAAATGTTCCCAATTGCGTATATTGATGTTCTGGATTTCTCTCATCACTTGTTTCGCCATCTCCAAAATCCCAGTGCCATTGTGTTGCTCCTGTAGAAAGGTCGGTAAAATGAATAATAACATTTCTCGTTGGATTGGCAGGATAATACGAAAAATCTGCTTTAAATCCTTGCTCACCACTATGTCCTTCCCATACTTCATTTCCATTCTCATCAAATTTTGCAACAAAATATCTATTTACACCTCCAACAACTCTGTAGCCACCCGCTACGATATCGTTGCCACATATTGCTATACTCCTTATTGCCCCATTTATGTCGTATGTATTTTCCCATATTAAATTTCCACTTTTGCTATATTTTACTATATGCCATTTTGGAGTGCTTCCCTCCACAATGTGATTTCCTACTATGATATTTTCATTACCATCTATTCCAATGCCAAGGCTGTAGTCGTTGTAAGCAATTCCATCTGTTTTATCCCATTTTTTATTTCCATTTGAATTGAGCATTAAAGTCCAGAAACTCGTGCCTTTATTTCCACTAACAGCAATGCCTCCATCTGAAAATATGGCAGCATCTGTTGCAGCTGCATTCTCACCATACAATTTATCCCATTTTTTATTCAGATTTGTATCATATTTTACAACCACAAATTTTGTTACATTATTTTCTTCTGTTCCTCCCACAACAACAACATTGCTTCCTCTAACATCCATTCCAAAAGCAGCATCTGTTCCACCACGGTCATATTCATTCTCTGCAATAATATTTCCAGTTAATCCATTAACCTTTATTGTCCAGAAATTTAAGTTGGTTGGTGTTCCACCCTGCAAATCTACTTGTATGGTAACACCAGTTGCATATACATTGCCATCATTGTCAATAGCAATGTCACGAAGCAAATCAGCGAAATGTTTATCATATTCTTTATGCCAGAGCAAATTGCCATTGCCATCGTATTTCAGAATGATATAGTTTGTAAACAATGAAGAAAGCTCAGAAGGTGTATATCCAGCTCCAACTATGCCTCCAATATATATGTTTCCATTAGCATCGATGGCAACAGCTTCTCCGACATTTGTTGCAACATTGCTTTTTTGATAATCTTTTTCCCATATTAGTTTTCCATTGCTATCATATTTCTGCGTCCTTATTACCGTTGTATCTCCTTGGCTCACTGAGCCAGTTACAATAACATTTCCCTCGTCATCGACAGCCACACCATATATTTCATCTCCTGTGGCTGGAGGAATTGCATTGCTCATTTGCATGTTTATTGGCATAAATAATAGCATAACGACAATTGCAATTATTTTTTTCATGTTTTCACCTTGGCAATAATTTTAAAATCATTTATAAAATGTGTGGTTCAATTGTAAAATTCTTTTCTCTGTTATAATCATATCCATTCTAACATCGTGCTTCTCTTCTGGCACCTCATCCAAAATCTGAAAATCAAAAGCCAGGGCAATTTTCAGAGCATTCATTTTTGAAAGCAGACGGTCAAAATACCCCTTTCCATATCCTATTCTATAGCCACGATTATCAAATGCTATGCCTGGAATGATGGCAATCTCTATATCATTCAAATTTGCCTTTCTTATCTCCTTGGGTTCTAAAATTCCGTATGCTCCTGTTGCAAGCTCATCCCATTCTTTAATATATGATAAAATTAATTCATTTCCTCTTACAACTGGAACAGCTATATCCTTTTCTTTAACATATTTTTTTATCAATCCATGCGTATAAACTTCATTATCAAAAGAGATGTAGCAGAGCAACTTCTTTGCTTTCTTAAATTCTTGCAAGCTAACGAGCTTTGATATAATATCATTGCTTTTTTTTAATACTTCATATACACCAAGTTTATTTCTTTTCTTGATTAATTCCTCCCTTATTTTATTTTTCATAAATTCAATATTTCTTCTATCACGGCAAGCAATCCTTTAATATCCTGCACCTGCAAATCTCCCATATGAGCAATCCTGAAAGTCTTTTCTTTAAGCTTTCCATATCCGTTGGAAATGCGGAGATAATGCTTTGCAAGCTCTTTATTCAAATCTGCTACAGATATACCTCTCGTATTTTCAATGCATGTTAGAGTTTTTGATTCATATCCTTGCTCAGCAAAAATATCAAAATATTTTCTTGCCCAATTTTGAACGATTTTAGCCATCCTTTCATGTCTGGCAAATCTATTTTCCAAGCCCTCTTCTTTTAAGATATAATCGAGCTGCATGTTCAGGGCGAACAAATGAGGTATTGGTGGCGTAACCATTGTCTGATTTTTCAAATGATATTTATATAGGCGAGGCAAATTGAAATAAAAGCCTCTATTCACTTCTTTTGCTCTTTCCAAAAGGCGCTCGCTTATCGACGCCACTGCTATACCAGCTGGCAATCCAAAGCATTTCTGCATTCCAGCAAGGCACATGTCCAAACCAAGCTTATCAACTTCTATCTTCACACCTGCCATGGCAGAGACGGCATCGACAAAAAGCATAACATCATCATATTGTTTTACAACTTCTGCTATTTCTTTTAACGGGTTCATAACTCCTGTAGAAGTTTCATTGAAAACAAGTGTTACAGCATCATACTCGCCTGTATCCAGTTTTTCTTTCACCATCTCAGGTTTTATGGCTTTCCCCCATTCTACCTCCAGTTTGTCAGCAGGTATTCCATTCATTACTGTCATTTCATGCCATCTGTTTGAGAAAGCTCCATTAACGAGATTGAGACATTTTTTTCTAACGCCATTTATGACGGCTGCCTCCATGGCGCCTGTGGCGGAGGAGGCAAATATTAAAACTGGATTCTTCGTATATAGCAATTCCTGCAATTTGGGCTGGATTTCCGCATATAATTCGGGAAATTCTTTGGAGCGATGATGTATCTGGGGCGTCGCCATCGCCTGTAAAATCTCTTCCCTTACTTCTATTGGGCCAGGAGTAAATAATTTTAGGTGCCTCATGCTTGGATATAGAGTTGTCATACTTAAACATTATTGATTGCTCGCCAATTATTCATAAAAATTTAAAAAAGGGGAATATTTAACTTTATGAAACCTTCCTCGATAACATTTCTAACAGCAATATTTTCATTGATTGCATTCTCTGCTTTTGTAGTGACATTTCCAAATGGCATCAACATTGCAGAAAAGCATGAGCTGGTTATCAAAAATCCAGAGATAACATTTTATGGAGGAGCAAAAGGAAATGGAAGTTTTGTTATATACTCCTCAAATTCAACAATAAATGGAGAAAATGTAAGCTATATGAAATTTGAAGGAGATGGCTCTTTTTATTTTCCTTCTTTTTTGTATACAAATGGAAAAGCATATTGCAAAAAATTGAGTTTCAATGCAACTGGAAAAATGGAAATAAATGGGAAAAAAAGTTATGGAAAATATTCCATAAAAATAGATGGATATGCTGTCATAAATTTTTCTTCTTTGAATATTTCATTTTTTAAAGGAAAAGAGAAGCTCCAGGATTTTTTGAAAAATATTTCAATAGAAGAAAATATTGAAGAACTGACAAAATTAATGGATTTGTTGCCCATTTCCATAGACAAATTTTTTTACATTGAGGGAAATGGAAGCATAGATAAGGGTAGAGAAAATTCAAGCAAGTTTATATTTAGAGGGACTGGAAATTATTCATATGATAAATTTATTGGTACATCCTATCTCATCATAAAAGATAAAAAATTTTTTGAAAAGGAAAATGAAATAAAAATTGGAGCATTTTTCATTCCAGAAAAACTCATTTATATATGGGCTGTTGCAATAGCAGTTTTTATAGCCTCCTTATTTTTTAAAAAGGAGTTAGAATTTGACGAACATTTTTCAACAATTCCACTCATTCTCTCCTTACTTTTCTTGGCATTAACATTTTATATATGGGAAAAGCAGGCAACAATAATATTTGGAACGAGCTTTTTCCATTCCATTATGAATGCAAATTTAAAAACAGTTATAGCGATTGTTTTTATAATCATTCCATACATGGAAATAATAGCATTGATTGAATTTCCAATCAAGATTGCAATATCTTCTTCTTTTTCTTCCATTGGGCTGCATCATATTGGAAAAATCATTGGAATTTGCTTTGCTTATCCTGTTGCAATATGGCTTGGAATAAAAATGCTTGCATCTTTGTTAAATATGGTCTTTCTTCCATTGCTTAGATTGATATGAAAGTAGAACCAATATATGGTGAGAGAGCATTATATATAGCCAAGGAAAAAGCAGTTGTAATAGCAGATTTGCACCTCGGCATAGAATTTGAATACATGGCTAAGGGAATAATAATACCAATGCAAACAAAAAATTTAGTGGAAAGGCTCTTAGCCATTCTGGAAAAAAAGAGGGCAAGGAAGCTGATAATACTTGGCGATTTAAAGCATGTTATAAATGAAAAAGAATACATCATGAAGGAAAGAAAAGAGGTAAGGTATTTTTTAAAGGAGATGGCTGAGCATGTGGAAATATGGATTATAAAAGGCAATCATGATGGTCGTTTAAAAAGTAAGTATGCAAAAATATTTGGAGCAAGAGGAATGACGCTGGATGATGTTGCTCTCGCCCATGGACATGCATGGGTGAGCCCAGTGTTAATGAAGGCAAGCATTTTTATAATGGCTCATTTACATCCTCATATAAGGCTTGTGACAAAAACAGGATATTCCTACAATGAGGCATGCTGGATTATAGGGGGATTTAAAAAGGAGAAATTCAGAAAAAAATATCCAGAGGGAAATGATGATATTCGTGTTATCATAATGCCTTCTTTCAATCCAGTTGCAGGAGGAATTGCATTGAATAAAGAAAAGCTGAAGCGTGGAATGGCAAGCTTGATTGACATAAGAAATGCCAACGCATATTTAATCAATGGCATAAATCTTGGAAGGATAAGAAATTTAAGCTAAAATTGGATTATGGCTTATGAAAATTTTAATAACTGATGAGCTTGCGGAAGAAGCAATAGAAAAGCTTAAGGAAAAACATGAAGTTGTGTTTAAAGAGCTGAGGGGCGAGGACTTAATAAAAGAAATAGGGGAATATGATGCTTTAATGGTGAGGAGTGCTACAAAAGTCACAGCAGATGTTATAAAAGCTGGAAAAAATTTGAAGGTTATAGGGAGAGCTGGCATAGGCGTTGATAATATAGACGTCGAAGAAGCGAGCAAGCATGGCATCTATGTTGTCAACTCGCCGGGTGGCTCCACCCGTTCTGTGGCGGAGCTTAGCATTGCTTTGATGTTTGCTCTTGCGAGAAAAATAACGAGGGCTGATGCAAGTATGAAAAATGGAGAGTGGGCAAAGAAAAAGCTTAAGGGAATTGAGCTGCAGGGAAAAATACTTGGTTTGATAGGAAGCGGAAGAATCGCTCAGGAAGTTGCTAAAATTGCGAATTGTCTTGGAATGCATGTTTTGGTTTACAGTCCTCATTGCACACCTGAAAAGGCGAAAGCTATGAATGCAGAGTTGAAGAGCATGGAAGAGATTTTTTCAATGGCAGATTTCATTTCATTGCATGTTCCTTTAACAAATGACACTCGACATATGATTAACGAAGCTTTGTTAAGAAAGATGAAGCCAACATCTTTTTTAATAAATGTGGCAAGAGGTGGCGTAGTTGATGAGGAAGCATTGTATAAATTGCTGAAAGAAGGCAGCATAGCTGGAGCTGCAATGGATGTATATGAACAGGAGCCATATAAAGGAAAGCTCTCGGAGCTGGATAATATTATTCTTACTCCCCATATTGGAGCGGCAACAAAAGAAGGTCAGATTAGGGCGGGCGTCATATGTGCCGAGCAAATTCTGAAAGTGCTTGATGGCAAGGAGCCAGATTACTGGGTGAATAAAGATATGATGAAATGAAATTTGAAATTGAAAAAAGAAATGAGGCAGCAAGAATAGGATGGATTGAATATAAAAGCAGGAAAATAGAAATTCCAGCCATATTGTGGTATTCCTCGCCCCGCATTCCAGCCCCGATAAAAACAATAAGGCTTGGAAGAGATATTAAGGCGAGCGGAACTTTCTTTTATCCAAAGAAGGGAGATATTCCGCCTTCCATGCCATACCCTTATTTTTTTCCACAGCAATTTCATGATTTTGCTTCCAAATGGAATGAAAGCAATGCAACGGAATTTGAAATAATAGATGTCAAAGGGAATATAAGAAAAGAGGAGAAAATATACATATTGCAGAATACTATCGAGCTATATTCCAATCCAAGATATTTTGTAGAGGCAATAACAGAAGTAAGGCAAAAAATTGGTTATAAGCCATTGTATGCTCCAGCAATAGCATTGCCTTCCAATCTCGCCATTTTAATATATGCTGGCATCGATATTGTTGATTCAATTGCAGTTGTTTTAAAAACAAGGAAAGGAATTTATTTAACGGGAGAGGGTGAGCATAAAATTGAGGAAATTGAAGAATATCCTTGCAGCTGTAAATATTGCAGAAAAGGAATAAATGATTTTCGCAGCCTTTTAATGCATAATTATGAGGCAATGAAAAATGAAATGGCAAAAGTGAGGAATGCTATAAAAAATGATAGCTTGAGAAGACTTGTGGAAGGAAAAGCTGTTATCAACGCTCACATTGCAACGATATTACGCCTCTTGGACGAAAAATATAATCATTTCGAGAAAATATGGCCTATTCATGGAAATAAAATCAATGCGTCCTGCTATTCATTGAATATGCCCCCAATTAAAAGATTCAGAGAAAGGATAATTAAAAGATACGAGAAACCAGATGTGGCAAAGATATTGCTTTTACTTCCATGCTCTTCAAAAAAGCCATATTCAATATCAAAAAGCCATACTTTGTTTCGAAAAGTTATAAACAGGATAAGCAATAGAAATGTTATTCATGAAGTTATATTGACAAGCCCTCTTGGAATTGTGCCTCGCGAATTAGAAAATTTCTATCCGGCTGCTCACTACGATATAAGCGTTACAGGATACTGGAATAGAGAGGAAAAAGAAATGCTGCAGAGTATGCTTGATGAATATCTTGCCAAAAATAAATATGATGCCATAATAAGCCATTTGCCAAAGGAAATGAATTTTCTTTCCATAGATGCAATTTCAACATGCCATGAAAAACCAACTGGCAGAGATGACTTAAAAAGACTTGAAAAAGTTCTGTATGAGCTTTCTGAAGAATATGAGCATGTTTATCCATCATGGCGGAGAAAGGCGGAAGCAAAATCAATGCTTTTATTTCAATTCGGAAGCATTGGAGAATTTGGAGAATGCATTGTGAGAGGAAAGTTTCCAGAATATAAAATATATTGCAATGATAAGCAGGCTGGCGTATATGTTGCAAAGCGCGGCTTATTCTCATTAACGCTTGTTGGAGCAAGAAAATTGGGTAGAAACTATTGGGTGGAAATAGACGATTTCATTCCAAAAGGAAGCATATTTGCCATTGGTGTAAAAGATGCTGATGAAAGAATAAGAAGCGGAGATGAAGTTGTTGTTTTTCATAATGGCGAGCTTCGCGGCATAGGAGTTGCAAAAATGAATGGAAGCGAGATGATAGAAAGCAGGCATGGGGAGGCTGTAAAAATAAGACATCATGTATGATTCTTAGGATAAAATATATATTCTAATGTCAAATATATGAGCATGTTAAAGCTTGTGGCATTCGCTACTCTGTCTTTAATAATGCTGGGCGGCGTCGCCAGCGCCGGCTTCATTTCCTCTGAAATTGACTTGAGCATTGAGCAGCCGTCGCCTGTGCCTGTAAATGAGGCTGTCGTAGTGCACGGGAAGGTAAACTTCAGCTGGGGTTTTGGAGCAATTATTCCAATGCCTCTTGTCATATATCTTGAAGCCGAGAATGTCCCAGATTGGCTGTCAGTTTCCATACAGCCCGCTTCATTTACAATCACACCTGTTGGATGGAGGGGGGGAAGCATTGAAAAGGATATTTCCATAACTTTAAGGGCAAAAAATGAGGCGCCTGCTTTTGTAACATATAACGCCGCCATCCATGCTTTCACAAATGGAAGCCTTTTGGTAAATGGTGCAGAGGATAGAGAAGCTTTGAATGTGATGCAGGATTTTCATGATGCAGGATTATTTATTGGACATGAAAGCGCAAAGCTTGGAATTGACGAGAGCAAAGAAATTAAATTGAATATAACAAATAACTGTAACTCTCCTGTTTATGTCGTTGTCCAGCTTGCCAATGAGAGCAAATTTTTTGATTTTTCTTTTCCTTCAATGCAATTGATACAGAGTCATGCTACGAGCTCTGTTAAAATAAGTGTTACTGCAAAAAAGATTGGAAAAGAAGAGGTGCCATTGAAAATAGAATATTATCCCGCAGGGCATGAAGAAAAGAAAAACTATGCATATACCAATATAACACTCGAAAGTTATGGCAAAGAAGGTTCCATGGCAGCAATTTCAATTGGAATAATAATTGTTATAGTTGCATCAATCATTATCATAATATGGAAGAGAAGATAGATGAATTAATAAAAAAACATGATGAATACAGGCATGAAAGCATAAATTTAATTCCTTCTGAAAATGTTGTGAAAAAGGATGCCTTGCTGGCTTTGTCGAGCGATTTGGCTACAAGATATGGAACTGAATGGTATGGTGGAAGTGAGTATGCAGGCAGAATATATAGAAAAGCTACAGAACTTGCAAAAAAGTTATTCAATGTAAGATATGCAATAATAAACCCGATATCTGGCAATATATGCGATTTGGCAGCAATATTTTCCTTTACAAAGCCCTATGACGAGATTGCTATAATACCAAAAGAAAATGGTGGTTATCCATTTGGCTATAAAAAATTTCATCGCAAAAAATACAGCATCCCAATGAAAGAATATGAAGTGGATGTTGAACATCTTGTTCCAAAAAAATTCCCTTTGATTCTGCTTGCTCAATCAACAATATTTTTCCCTCTGCCCATAAATAAAATAAAGGAAAATTTTGATGGAATTTGTATATATGATGCATCTCATGTTTTGGGCTTGATAGCTGGAAAAAAGTTTCAGAATCCACTTGAAGAAGGATGCAACGCTATCATTGGCTCAACTCATAAAACATTTCCTGGTCCACAAGGAGGAATTGTTTTAACGAATGATGAAACCATATATGAAAAATTCAGGCAATACCTTTTATTTGATTTTGATTTAGGCATAGGCTTGATAGACAACATGCACATGAATAGAATTGCCTCTCTTGCCATAGTTCTTGAGGAAATGATGCAGCATGGCAAAAAATATGCTCGCCAGATTGTAAAAAACGCAAAAACTTTAGCAAGTCATTTACATGAAAATGGAATAGCAATAAAATATGTCTCTCGTGACTATACAGAGAGTCATCAAATATTGCTTGATATGGATAAAAATCATGCTTTCAAATTTTTTAAAAAACTTGAGCAAAATAGAATTTTTATAGATTGCATTGGAAGAATTGGTGTAGCAGAGGCAACGCATATTGGAATGAAAGAAAAAGAAATGGAAGAAATTGCTGAAATGATGATTGCTGTATATGAAGGAAAGAATGTAAAGGAAAAAGCAATGGAACTTGCAAGAAAATTTTATGGAAATTTCTATAAGAAATAATTAATGATGTAATTTAAAGTTTATCCCAAAGGGATAAATATGGGAAACTATTATTTTATTAGGCAGGGAGGTATAATATGAAAAAGAGGCTCTATATTGCTGCGGGGATTATCTTCATTAGTATCCTTTCTCTTTTAATGCTGGGAGAGAATATAAATGCACAGCCTCCAAACCCTGTCTGGATAGATGAAAATGATAACGGTGTCTTTGATGCCGGTGAATGGAATGGCACATCGATTCAGGATGCAATAGACAATGCTACCCAAGGACAAACAATTTATGTAGAAAGCGGCACATATTATGAAAATATTATCATAAATAAATCGATAAATCTATTTGGCAAAAATAGAGATGCAGTCATAATAGACGGCGGCGGTGTTGGTGACGTTATTTATATAAATAAAACAAGTTGGGTAAATCTTAGTAATTTTACGGTCAAGCACAGCGGAAGTAACAGTGAAGATGCTGGGATAGAAATATATCATTGCCACAATATAACTATTAGAGATGTTAATGTTTCAGAAAATGAAATAGGGATGTTTATTAAGTACTCTTCAGATAACACTGTTTCCAATAATAATATATGCAATAATGGAGAAGAAGGGATTTTACTCGAAGGTGCTGACATTGCAGGATATTACACCGTCAATAATTCTATTCGTCAAAATACCCTGCTAAATAACACAGGTAGAGGAATTAAAATAACTTTATATTGCGAAAATAATTTGATTTTTGATAACATTTGTAATAACAATGGATATGATGGAATCTATGTAGGGGAGGATTACAATTATATTAAGAACAACACCTGTTCTAACAATACATATTATGGTATTCACTTATTATCAAATAATAACGATGTTGCTAACAATAGTTGCTATTCAAATTTGCGAGGCATATATTTCGAAGGGTCAGATTATAATCATGTTCATAATAACACATGCTCCCATAATCAGTATGGAATTTTTGTTAACTTAGATAGTAAGGGAAATAATATTTCTAACAATATATGTGTTAATAATTCTATAGCTGGAATTTATATTTATGATGCCAACAACAATATCATAGAAAATGGTATGTACAGTTTTAACGGGTGTGGAATTTGGTTAAATAAATCTTCCGATAATACAATACGGTATGCTGATATAACATTAAATAGAGAGGGTGTAAAAGTTGCAGGTTCTTTTTCTGGAATCATTCTCCATTATAATAACATCTCCGGCAATAAAAAATATGGAATCAATAACACTGCTACAGTAACCATAAATGCAGAACATAATTGGTGGGGAGATGCTACTGGTCCATATGATCCCTCAAATGATACAGCAACAGGTGGATTATACAATCCAACAGGATTGGGAGATAATGTAACAGATTATGTAGATTATTATCCTTGGTGGGATTCTCCTTCAGGAAGTATTCTGCCATCAATAAATGACAATACTCCAAGCACTGCTACAACTGGAGATCCATTTACTTTCAATGCAAGCGTTGTTGATAACATTGGTGTAAGCAATGTTTATGTTGAATACTGGTATGGAACAGGAAGTCATACAAATGTAAGCATGAATAATGTTGCAGGAGATTACTATGAATATGATATTACAATTCCAGATACACTTGAAACACTCCATTACATAATTTCAGCATTGGATTCTTCAGGTAATTGGAATAATACTGGCATAAAAGATGTAACAATTTCTGACGATGATTTACCATCATTGGATGCAGACTACAG
>JAGGYX010000147.1 GCA_021162305.1 Thermoplasmata archaeon
AAAGGAAATGTTGAAAGTATAAAACAGGCTGAAATAAAAATAGATAAAAGCAAGCCTTATGCTTCCATTGAAAGACCTTTGCAGGGTTATCTATACCTTTTCAATCGCCAGATGCTCATGCTTGGAAGTGGAAACACTGTCATAATAGGTAGAATAGTTGTGAGAGCCTTTGTTTATGATAGCCAGTCAGACATACAGAATGTATCATTTTATGTTGATGACATTCTTCAAAACATAGATATGGCTTATCCATATGAATGGCTGTGGAGAGGGGCAATAGGTTATCATTATATAAGCATTGAAGCATATAACAAAGCAGGTCTTAAAGAAAAAAGTCCGCCAATGCTTGTATATATATTCAGCCTATAATGGAACTTGTGGTCATACTGATAGAACCAAAATATGCAGGTAATGCAGGAGCTGTTGCAAGATTGATGAAAAATTTTGGCTTTCATAGCTTATGGCTTGTCTCCCCAAAATTTTCTTTGGATAGCGAGGAATGCATAAAATACGCCATGCATGCCTATGATATAATTCAAAAAGCCAAAATATTCGAAAGCTTTGAAGAAGTTGTTGAAAAAGTGGATTTTATGGCTGGAACTTCTTCGATAGAAAGCAGGGATGATAGAAGGCATCTAAGAAAAGCAATGGATGTTAAAGAATTCGGCAGGGGGGCAAGAAAACTTGATGGCACAATAGGAATAGCTTTTGGGAGGGAAGACTATGGCTTGCTCAATGAGGAAATTAAAAAATGCGATGTTTTAATTAAAATTCCAACGAGCAATGAATATCCTGCAATGAATTTATCACATGCTGTTGCTATTGTTTTATATGAGCTTTCTTATTCTCCTCCTACACCATATCGAGAACTTGCAGATGGAAAGGAAAAAGAAAAATTACATGAATTCATTTCAATTTTACTTGATTCAATAAACTATCCTGGGTATAAAAAGGAAAAAGCAAAGATTTTGATAAGACGCATTATAGGTAGAGCAATGATTTCAAAATGGGAATTTCATACACTAATGGGAATAATTAGTAAAATAATCGAGCAATGCAAATCAAATGGTTTCAAGTGAAAACATAACATCCATTCCCTTTAAAGTTGCCTGCACCTTATCAGCAAACCAGAGCAGTGTATCGATATCTGGGTCTCGATTCCACTCATAAACAAAATCGTAGCTTCCCTTTACCGCTTTAAAACCAAGCTCAAGCAATCTGTTTTTCACCTCGGATGGCGGCGCCCCCTCGCTGCTGAAGATTATGCTCAGGTAAGTTTTCATGTTATCATAATAATAAAAAATAGGCATATAAATTTGTTATCATGCCACTCTTCCCATTCTGAATGCTCCTGTAAGGCGTATTTCATTTTCTTCCAGCAGGTAATCAATCCAGTGACGCGATACTGCTTCGCCGCATCCCTGAACACGTATCTGGTATCTGGCTTCATATTCTCTTAGCTCTATTACACCATCCATCAAATGCTTTATTGTCTGAACCTCTATCTCCTCATGCATTCCTCTTGTCATTGAAAAGAAAGATGTGGTATTCATTCTTTTGCATGTTCCGCTCAACACCTGCAAAAATCTGAAAACAGCCTTTGCATCTGAATAAACAATAAGGGTTGATATTGAATCAAATATGAGACGATGTTTTTCAACTTCCATTTCTTTATGAGCCTGTAATATGGAATATGCTATTCTTTCTCTGTTAACAGGGCTCTCAACATAGGTCGCCCACTCGCTTTTTTCTTTTAACTCGACAGTTGGAGAATATACATCAATATACCTTATCATTCCTTTGCTTTCATAATCAGTAAAGCTTGGCATAACTTTTGTCATTTCTTCTTTTAATTCACCAAAGGACGTATCTGTAAGGACAAAAATCACTCCTTCATTATTTTCTAAACCTGCCATTGCTATTTTTTTCATTAATATGTCCTTTCCAATAAATGGATTGGCATATATCAGCACATTGCTTCTGAATGGGACACCTCCTTTTAGCAATTCATCAAGCCTATCTATGCCCGTTTTAATTAACATTTAATTCCTCCAATATTTTATCGGCTAAAATTTCAAAAGCTTCCATCGTTCCAACTCCATTTATGGCACTTGCTTTAACAATCTCACCATTGTATGGGAAAAGCATTCTTTTTATTTCTTCCATGCTTTTTGCATTTATAGCATCCTGCTTATTTGCAACTATTAGATGAGGCACATTCCTAAATTTTTCAACCAAATTTTTTGCAATTCTTATGCTGCTTTCATCTGTTGAATCAAGAACGATAATAACCCCCATTGAAGAGCCAGCAAATTTGTCAAGCAAGGGGGCAAATCCCTCTCTGCCAGGGATGCCAAAAACATCTGCTCTATATCCTTTATAATCAACAATTCCATATTCGACGCCTGTCGTCGCGCCCAGCCGCTCCACGGGGAAGAATTTTTTTGAAATTGATTTCAAAAAGGTTGTCTTGCCAGCTTTAAATGAGCCGGTTACAATAATTTTTGGTATGTAGATTCTCAGACCATCTGGCTTAAATATTTTGAAATAAAATTTTGCAGTTTTGCCATTCCAGTCCACTCTTTTAATTTCCATTAAAGGCAGAGAACCCTCTTTTCTTGCATATATTATTGCATTGAACATTCTTTTTATTTTGTAAAGAACAGCCTCCTTATATGGCCATGCTATGAAATTGAATAAAATGTAGGCACCTATTTTGCTGATTTCATTGTTTATTCTTTCTATGCCCTCCAAAGCTGTTCTTTCATTGCATAAATCCATTATATTTGAAAGAGAATCGAAAACAATGAGTGTATCCCCTCCCATATCTTCGAGTGCATGAAATATTACATCCTCATAACTCCCTATATCATGGGGTTCTTCAACAACATATTTCTCCTCAGAAGGAGCACCTATAAGGGAAGAATAGCCATCTACTACAGCAAATTTTTTTTCTTTTATTTCCAGATTAAATTCTTCCATTTTTTTATAAACATTTTTTGGAGAGGACACAGAAGAAACATAAATTGTGTTAACCTTTTCAGCATTTTCTTTCATTATATGAAATGCTATATCTGTTTCTTCCATCCCTGGTTCAATTTGAAAAAGCAATGATTTACCTTTGGGAATGCCACCATTGAGATATTCATCAAATTTTTTTAATCCAGTCGTTATCATTTTTCTCCCGTAGAAGCAATTTTTTTGGCAGCCTCCTCAATTTTATCAAATATTTTATCTACATCACCATTAACAACGACTGCCAACAAATTATCTTTTCCAGCACCAACAATCACAATATTTTTTTTCTTTCCTTCAACAATAATTCTTTTCGGCAGCCCTTCTCCTATTTCATCCATTGCAAACTCAGCTGAGCTTAAAATTGTTGCAGACATTGCAGCGAAAGGAATGGTATGCAATTTTTCAACATCCGTATATATAAGCAGTCCATCTCTCGAAACTATAAAGCCGCCTTCGACATTAGCATTTGCTTCCAAATCTTTAATTATTTTGGAATAATCAGTCATCAAAGATATAAAGGTTGCAGTAATAAAACTTTTTCTTTATTTTTGCCAAATAACGTGAAAATAATATATATGCGGGAATATATACAGAATTAGCACCGAGGGCTCGTGGTCTAGGGGTTATGACGTCGCCTTGACGAGGCGAAGGTCGGGAGTTCGAATCTCCCCGAGCCCATATTTATTAATGCGAGATGTTCTCGAAGTTTTATCTTGAGGAGAGAAGGAGGAGTTATTTATAGTTATTTCTATATCTCCCGCCTTTTTCAATAAATCCTTATCAATTGTTATACATGTCCTTGCCTTTGGCATGTATATTAAATACCTATTAAATTTCAAAGAGATGCTGAAAAAGTGGTTTCTTTAAAATGCCCCTCTGTATCCATATCATAGTAA
>JAGGYX010000177.1 GCA_021162305.1 Thermoplasmata archaeon
AACAAAAAGAAACAGTATTCTTCATATCCATAGAACAACATGACTTTAAATGAGAAGAGATTATACTTTTAGCTGGATCCAAAATGAGGAATTTTGCATGCAATTTGAAAAATTGGGTCATCTACTGTGAGAATAAAAACTTTTATGAATGAATAAGCATATATTGGCAGTGGGCCGGTAGATCAGCTGGAAGATCGCCACCTTGGCATGGTGGAGGTCTCGGGTTCAAATTGCAACTTGCACGGGCAAGTTGAATGCTCATGCAAGTATGCATGAAATTCCCGACCGGTCCATAACTATAATTTTTTCAAACCACGTTCCAAAATGCTTTTTCAATAACTCTTTTCCGGCACAATAAGGATGAATCTTTCTTTTCAACTCGATGAAGCGGCAGAATTAGACATAACATTCGTTTTGTGAGTAAACGAAGCCCACGAAGTGGTTTGGATAGCGTAGCGAAACCGTTTATCTGCTGTTATCTGCCTTTCCCACATCATTAATGGGATACTCTTTCAAGACACAGCTTAAATTTTTCTTTAAATTTTTGTTGATGCCCAAAGCTTGGGAATGGAATATACTCACTACAAACAAAATTAAAGCCTCTCTCCTTTAATTCAGGATAAAATATTTCAAAAACATTCTTTTTGATAAGGATGATTGGAGTATCTTTTGAAATTAGCCCCTCTGTTTCTCTAATTTTGTTTTTTAAATTTTCTTTGATAATTCTGTTTCTTTCCCTTCCCTTCCGGTAATTTATAGGGGTATCGACCGCATCTATCAAATAGAATCCCTGTTCTTTAAATCTTTGTAGATACTCGTACTTTTGTCCTTTTCTAAAATCAGGAAAAATTGCCTCCATAACTGATCTAAACAAAAAATCGTATTTCTCTTGATCAGAATTGTAAAAGAACCTTTCTTCGCTTTCGGGGGGCGATTCTGCTATGAGCAAGCATTTTATTTCTCTGGGTTTATATCTCTCTCTTAATTTTTGGTAATTTAACATTTTTTTTTTCACTTTCATATAATTTTTTATGGACTTGTATGTTAAAAAGCTTACGCCACAAGAACGATATGGAGTGGCAGGCAAACTCATAGAAGAAGAAATAAAACTTAGAAAGTATTTTCAAAAGTCAAAAACCAAATATCATTAAATATGGAAATTACATATTACCATAATGCTTTCAGGAGACATCATAGGCGTTCTTTGTGTTTATGCATATGTTGCCGTACTCCTGCTAATCTCGGAAAAAGTGCCGAAAAAAGCATCCATTCATCAGCAGGAAATTTCTGCACATCATGTCTCCGAAGGCTGAAACCGAGAGATAGACGAGAAATGTTCGAAACGCTGGATTCTCTGATTAAAGTTAGGAAAAAGGCACTGGCTCTTGCAAAGGGCTGGCACATCATTGATGCCAATAATTCCATTGAGGAAACACACGCAAGCATAAATTCCATTCTCGACAAATTGGATGGAAAAATGAATATGAAACTAAGTAACCACCGATGCCATATAGTTTATACCTCCTTCTCCAATTGTGTCAAGAGTTATCAGCGACGTCCTTTTTCTTCTATATTTGCTTTCTTCTGAATCACCGATTACACCTTAGTTATAATACACTAAAATAATTTTTTATTTCATAATCTGTTACAGCTCTATTAAAGTTGTTACATTCAATTTTTTTATTTTCCATAAACTTTCGATAAATATGCTTGGACAATGCACTTTTTACTAATTCGCTTCTCTCAAAAAATTCCAACGCCTTTTCTAAGGAAGTGGAAAGCTCTCCTATATTTAATTTCTTTTTTTCTGACTCAGATAAATGAAAAACATCAACTTCAACTGGCTCAGGTGACTCTAATCCTTCTTTAATTCCCTGCATGCCCGCAGCATGGATCAAGCTTAATGCAAGATAGGGGTTGCAAGCAGGATCAGGACTCCTTATTTCAATTCTTGTTGCATATTCCTTCCCTTTCTGATATTCGGGAACTCTTATATAAGCTGACCTATTTTTTGTTCCCCAAACAAGATATGTTGGGGCTTCGTAACCTGGATAAAGTCTTTTATACGAATTTATCCACTGATTTAATCCTGCCTGGATATCTTTTCCATATTTTATCAATCCCGCAATGTAAGATTTTGCAATATCGCTTAATCCTTGTTTTTCTTTGTCAAAAAATAGATTTTCTCCATCTTTCCATAATGAGAGGTGTAAATGCATGCCATTTCCATTTATTCCAGCAATTGGCTTAGGCATAAAAGAAGCATAAACTCCATATTTTCTTGCAATCCTTTTTACAACATATTTTGTTAGAATTATGCCATCTGCCATTTTGAAGGCATTGGTATAGGATAAATCTATTTCATGCTGGCTTGGAGAAACTTCATGATGATCAAACTCTGTTTTTATTCCCATTTCATTCAAAGCAAGCTGTGCTTCTTTTCTTATTTCTCCATACAAACCTGATCTAAAATATCCGCCCTCATCGGTATGCTTCGGACTTTCATCGTTTTCAAAAATGAAAAACTCTATTTCAGCTCCACATTTTAATGTGCCTATATCTTCATATTTTTCTACTATATTTTTCAGCAAGCTTCTTGTATCTCCTTCATACTCTTTTCCACTCGAATCAATTATATGCCCAAAAACTACTGCTTCTCTCCATGAATTTTCAATACCTTTGTATTCCCAAGGTAAAATTGTTAGCGTATTTATATCAGGAATAAATCTCAAATCACTTTCTTCAGTCCTTGCAAAACCTTCTACAGAAGAACCATCAAATCCCTTTCCATTTTTAATTAAATCTTCAAAATCTTCCATAGGAATTGTGAAGTCAAGCATTCTTCCGAGAATATCGACGAAAATAGGTCTAATGAATTTTACATTTTTATCTTTAAATTCTTTTATTTGTTGTTTTATCCTTTCCATATTCACATTTAAAT
>JAGGYX010000069.1 GCA_021162305.1 Thermoplasmata archaeon
AACAAAAAGAAACAGTATTCTTCATATCCATAGAACAACATGACTTTAAATGAGAAGAGATTATACTTTTAGCTGGATCCAAAATGAGGAATTTTGCATGCAATTTGAAAAATTGGGTCATCTACTGGATTGGAAAACAGGAGGCTTTTATTCACGAGGTACAGAAAGAAATCCATGAGAATGGTGCACATAATTGCCATGGCAATTGTGCATAATCTGCATACTTACATGGCAATTTCTTCATTCATTCTGATTTTTTCGACAAACCCGTTGATTGGTAGTTGGTAACGGAAGTAAACAAGATTATGCGATATGATTTCCTATTGTTCCTGAATTGATAGCGAGGGGCATATCCCAGCCATAGGCAGGACTCCATATATGCAGTGTTGGGTCTCCAAAGTAGCATATGTTTTCAGATACATCCCACCACCATTCTTTTGTTAGATAACCAATTCCAACATGCTCCATTGATTTTTCATAGGCTTCGCCTGCTGAATATCCTAAAGCAAGATAGCGGGCAAACATCTCAACTGCAAAATTTGCATACCATGATGTGAGCCATGGGTCTATTATTTGAAATATGCTTCCATGTCTTATCATTGTGAGATGAAGATATGTTGATGAAATGTAGCATGATATGCCTGCATTTATTCCGCATGAATGCAGGTTCTGTAATGCTGCATCAAAATCATATCCATTTTTTATCTCTGTTTCAACCTGCTGAAATATTGCTATAACAATTCCATCTGGATGTAAAGCAGGATGTAAATCCCAGCCAATCCATTTATCCATGACTATCACGTCTGGATTTTGAGTGCATCCACTCTGGAAAATCTGGGTTTGCTTTCCAGCTATTCCCCATCTGAATAAAGCCTGTCTCCATAGTCCAAATTCATAGCCCCTCCATGGATTAGGTTCGGTTGTTATCTTCTTATTCTCGATTATATTCCATATGATTGGCACATCCCTTAACAGCCACATCATTTTACTCCAGTTGGCATTGGGGTCCCAGAAGCCGACGCCTCCAGAATGCCAATGACCAGCGTGCATTCCCTCAAACCACATTATTACGCCATGATTTAAATTATGCATTGTGGCTGTGAAATTTGTTGAGAATGCAATGCTGTAGCCAAGCTTCTTTAAATAAAATGGCGTAACTTCAGAAGTGCTGATATCTGGCCAGTATGCTCCTATTTTATCTGTTGCTCCCTCATCAATTGGATTAGGAGAAGGCGTATCATAAGGTGTGATTCCATCTCTTGTTGTATATTTGCATCCCCAGTATTTGCTCGCCTCCTTATTAAAATTGTGGCAATAAGAAACCCATGTATTCAGCACAGGATATGAAAAGCTTTCCTTCGTGCTTGGCTTTATTATTTTCAGTTTTCCTGCCGTGCCACGTTGAGAAACACTCCCATTTATTAACTCAACATTTCCTTTCAGGGCTGGATTTACAAATATCAGGGCAGGGTAAAATACACTTCTCGCCACCCAGTAGCTTGTGTCGGCAGGCGTACCTAAAATGCGACCAGGGTTTGCTTTTCCAACAAAAGCACGGTCCCATCCTATTCCAATGTCAAACTGTCCAGCTATTGTAATGATGTCTTCATTGCCCTCTCTGTCATATCCATGAGAAGCAAGAAAATCATATACCTGAGAAGCCATCAAATACATGTAACCGGGCGGCGGGGGCTCCCTCGCAAGGCTGTCACGCCTCCAGAAATCTGTTATCCAGCTTGCCGAATTGCTCAGTTTCTCATGCTCATCAACAATAAGAAGCGGGACGCCATGAAATGCTGCCATATAAGCAGCTGGACCGACATATAAAGCCTTTTCCTTATCTCCATGTGGTTTTAACTCTTCTGTAAGCCAGTATGTCCATGGGCTTGTTGTTGTGAAAACAATGGTATTCTTGCCAGTCATTTCCATAATCTTTGAATAGCTTTCCCCTATTCCATAATTTTCAAATTTATATCCTGTAAAGGGATTGTTTTGCAAGCCAATGCCTATTACATTTTCCACTCCAAGTTTTCTCATTGCATTTAGCGTTTCATATGGGACATGATTTGGTGAGATATAAAGCAAAGGCGCATCCATAAGGCTTGCCATTATGGCTGCCTGAGATGCTGCTGCAAATGAATTTGTTTGCATGCTTCCAACATTTTTCCATGAATATTTGATATCGAAGCTTACAGCTTTTTCTTCCCTTGGAAATATGCATATGGAATAGTTTCCTGCTCCAAGTTCTGAAGCAAATATTGTAATATTGCCATTTCCATAATATGGTTCATATGGAATTCCATTTGAAAGCAAGGCAGCACCAAATGAAATGTTTTCACTGCATTTTATTTCAATGCTTACATTTCTTGCCTTGAAGTCTATGCGTGGCAGTTCGTATATCTCGCCACCATATAGCGTGATGTTAACATCATAATATCTCTTTGGTTCTGGTAATGCAATGTAATCATTCAAATCTTCAGTGGGCATATTTGTTAAACCAACCTTCCATTTTCCATGGTTGAAAATATATGAAGAAACGCTTTCATGTGTTCCAAACAGAGCATTCCAGTTTTCTGATGCATCCACCATTCCAAATGCATTGTCATACAACTGCAAATCTATGTCATGTCCACGCAATAAAGGATTCCATGTAACGCTTGCTTCTATATATACATATGGTGGTGTAACATCAAAATCTGCATATACTCCTCCTATTCCCTCTGGCTCTGGAAGAGTGATTTTCATTCTTTCAATTTTTCCACTGAGTTGAGTTGTAAAACTTCCTTTTGTCACATTATACTCATCAAAATCGCCAGCATAAGAAACAATGCATGTTTTACTTCTTTTCCAGTGCCTTAATGCAATTTTAGCTGCTATATCATAATAATTTGTTGAGTTAATGTAGGTATAATTTCTGGCATTAAATGTTAGCTTTCCCATATTTATATATTCTATTTCATCCAGACCATTACAGTAGCTTTCCCAGTCTTCCATAAAATATTTTATTCCCTGGCTTGAGTTCAGAGAAAGCTCACGCTT
>JAGGYX010000155.1 GCA_021162305.1 Thermoplasmata archaeon
AACAAAAAGAAACAGTATTCTTCATATCCATAGAACAACATGACTTTAAATGAGAAGAGATTATACTTTTAGCTGGATCCAAAATGAGGAATTTTGCATGCAATTTGAAAAATTGGGTCATCTACTGAATTAGCCCCTCCATGAAATATTTTTGGTTTCAATCTAAAATTCCGAAAAATATTATTACCATATCAAATTTAATAGAATGGCATCAATATTTCCTTTCGAAACTGCGATTCTTTTTTCATCTTGGAGTATATTACTTTTAATTGGTCTCATTTTAAGAGCGAAAATAAAAATTATTCAGAAATTTTTTATTCCAGCATGCATTATTGGAGGCATCATAGCTCTATTTTTAAGAGAAAATGGATTTCTACCCATTTCAGTATCATCACTGGAAGCAGCTGTATATCATCTTTTCAATATAACTTTTATCTCTCGGTCTATCTCCCCGTTCCCAAAAAGAAATGAAAAGCAAAAGAAGCTTTAGAGATGTTGTGATAACGGGTGTATTGATTGTATCAGTTGCTCTATTGCAATTCATTATTGGTGGAATCATTGTTTTATTGTTTGGCTTCTCTGGTTTAACTCTCTTTCCAACATTTGGTTTTCTTGTCACCTTGGGATTTGAAGAAGGACCTGGTCAGGCTCTTTCCATAGGAAAATCATGGGAAGCTTCCGGTTTTTCACATGCTGCAACCATGGGATTAAGTTTTGCAACCATAGGCTTTCTATTTGCAACCTTTGTTGGGGTTCCTTTAACAAGCTGGATGATAAAAAAAGGGAAAAGCAAGTTTTATAAGAAAAATTATCTCAGGAGGTTAAAACTGGAATATATGAAAGAGGAAAAGGAAAAAAGCTGGAAATTGGACAACACATTCATCAACAATTGACAGCCTAACCTTCCATGTTTCTTTTGTAGGTTTTGTTTATATTCTCACCTATCTATTTGTTGATGGAATAACCAGATTCATGTCTTCGGGGCTATCGCAGATGTACTGGGGATTCTTCTTTATATGGGGTCTAATTATAGCATATATTGTAAGAAGAATAATGGAAAAACTGAGACCGGATTATTTAATTGATGAAGAGAGCATGAGAAGAATTACGGGATTGAGTGTTGATTTTTTTGGTGATTGCCGCCATTACTGCCATTTCCATAACTGTTGTATGGACATTCATTATTCCAATAGTTATAATATCAATAGTTGCAGGAGCAACAACCCTTATATGGATATTATACTTTGGACAGAGACTCTGGGATGAATACACCTTAGAAAGAATAACTGGTTTATATGGAATGGAAACAGGAACTATTGCCACAGGTGTAATGCTGGTTAGAATAGCTGATCCAAATTTTAAAACGCCTGCCGCCACCGACCTTGCTTTTGGCAGCATGATTACTCTTCCATTCATGTTTATATTATTTCATGTAATGAATATGCCCATATTGCTGGGATGGAGTCTAACTTTTACACTTTTCCTTTTTATTATTGGAATAGTGGCCATAGTTGCAATATTTGAATGGATGAGCAGGCATCAATAAAATTTAAGTATGATTCTTATATACGCCATATGAAAGAAATGGCAGAGCAGGTATTTCCACCGCCAGAGGATTTTAAAGAGAAAGCCAATGTGAAGAGCGAAGATGTTTATAAGGAAGGAGAGGATTATATAAAATTCTGGGAGGGAAGGGCTAAAGAAATGATTGACTGGTTCAAAAAATGGGATAAGGTTCTCGAAGTAAAGGAGCCATATTATAAATGGTTTATAAATGGCAAGTTAAATGCTTCATATAATTGCCTGGATAGATGGATTGAGCGTGGCAAGGGAGATAAGCTGGCTTACATATGGGAAGGAGAAGATGGAAAGGTAAGAAAATATACATACAAGCAGTTGTACGACGAGGTAAACAAATTTGCCAATGCATTAAAAAGCATAGGAGTGAAGAAAGGAGACATTGTTTCCATATATCTGCCAATGATTCCAGAGCTTCCAATAGCCATGCTCGCCTGCGCCCGCATCGGGGCGCCACACTCTGTCGTTTTCGCTGGGTTTAGCGCGGAGGCATTTCGCCAACGCGTCGAGGATGCTGGTTCAAAATATGTTATAACATGTGATGGATATTACAGGAGAGGTAAAATTCTTGACCATAAGGGAAAAACTGATGTGGGTATCAAGGACTTGGATATAAAGAAGGTTATTGTTGTTAAAAGAGCAGGGAATGAAGTAAATATGGAGAGGGAGCGAGACATATGGTGGCATGATTTGATTGAAAATCAAGCTGCTGAATGTCCACCTGAAGAAATGGATGCAGAAGATTTGCTTTTCATAATGTATACATCTGGAACAACTGGAAAACCAAAAGGAGTGATGCATGCCACTGGCGGCTATATGGTAGGCGTTACAACAACGATGAAATGGGTATTTGATGTAAAGGATAGCGATGTATACTGGTGCACCGCCGACATTGGATGGATTACAGGGCATAGCTACATTGTTTATGGTCCTCTCGCTAATGGTGTCAAAAGCATAATATATGAAGGCGCTCCAGATTATCCCTCCAGGGATAGATGGTGGGAAATTATTGAAAAATATAAGGTAACAATATTATATACTGCTCCTACAGCCATACGCCTTGCAATGAGATGGGGTGAGGAATGGCCAAACAAGCATGATTTGAGTAGCTTACGCTTGCTCGGAACTGTTGGCGAGCCAATAAATCCTGAAGCATGGCTCTGGTATCATCGTGTTATTGGGAAGGAACGTTGCCCCATCGTTGACACTTGGTGGATGACAGAAACTGGCATGCACATAATAACGCCATTACCAGGCATAACAAAATTAAAGCCAGGCAGCGCAACATTTCCATTTCCGGGTTTAAAGGCAGAGGTAAGAGATGAGCATGGCATATGCAAGCCTGGTGAAAAAGGAGATTTGGTCATAACGAGACCGTGGCCAGCTATGCTGCGAGGCTTATACAATGCCCATGATAAATATATCGAAGAATACTGGAGCAAGTATGGATTTGGAAAATTCTTTACTGGAGATGGAGCTATAATGGATGAAGACGGCTATTTCTGGCTTCTTGGCAGACTCGGAGATGTTTTAAATGTTGCAGGGCATCGTTTGGGCACAGCAGAAGTGGAAAGTGCATTGGTAAGTCATGAAGCAGTTGCTGAAGCAGCTGTTGTTGGCATACCAGATGAAATTAAAGGGCAGGTTCCATTTGCATATGTAGTTTTAAAGCAAGGCGTCAAGCCAAGCGAGGAATTGAAGAAAGAATTGATAAAACATGTTTCAAAGGTAATAGGACCAACTGCCAGACCGGCGGATGTGCTATTTGTTGAAGATTTGCCCAAAACAAGGAGCGGAAAAATTATGAGGCGTATACTTCGTAACCTTGCTGAAGGAAATGAAGAAGTTGGCGATATAACGACACTTCGCAATCCTGAAATAGTCGAAGAAATCAAAAAAGCTTTAAATAAATAAAAGATTACTTTACGAAAATTAAATATATAGAGGAAAGCTATGTGATAAAATGGATAGTCTAACATTAACCATACTGGTGATACTTTCATTTTTGCTTGTATGGTTAGGAATAATGATATTTACAACGAAGCCTGAAGAGGAGGAAGAGGAACAAACCCAAAACTCACCGCAAGCCCAGCCCCAGCCACAACTGCAAATGCAGTCCCAGATACAGCCAGAGCAGCAAGAGAACACATTGATTGAACAATATGAAAGAAGAATCGCAGAATTGAATGAAAAAATAAGGAATCTGGAAATGAAGCCAACGAATGACACACTTTTAGATTGGCTTGCTGATTTAAGGCGGGAAAATGAATTTTTGAAATTGAAACTCGCGCAAATGAATGGTTCCTTGCAGCCTTTCCCAAAAGAGGATGAGAATTTGAGGAAAGAACTTGAAGAATATAAGGAAAGAGTTAAAAAGCTTGAAATGGAACTTGAAGAAATGAAAAGCAATTTGGATTATTATCGCCTCATGCTGAACAGGTTGCAGGGGAGATATACTGTCATAAATAAATACAACTACAGAATGTGTATCCGCGACCCGCAGACAGGCGAGTATCATTATGAGCTTGTTAAATTGCCACCTGATTTTGACCCATTTAATCCAAATTATATAACGAGAGATGGAATAGAAGTTTATGAGGAATATGGAATAAGAATACCAACAAAGCTTGGAGATATAATAAGGCAGGAATTCAAGAAAGACATGTATGCAGAAATAGGGCTGCATAGATGAACTGGACTGAAAAATATAGACCGAAGAGCCTTAAAGAGGTTTTAGGAAACAAAAAAGCGAAAGAAGCTTTATTGCAATGGGCAAAGAAATGGGAAGAAGGCAAGCCAATTAAAAAAGCTGTTATTTTATATGGTAAAGCTGGCGTGGGCAAAACAAGCTCTGCATATGCTCTTGCCAATGATTTTGGATGGGAAATTATTGAATTAAATGCAAGTGATGAAAGAAACAAAGACATAATAAGGCGAGTAGCTCTAACTGGAGCAATTCATGCCAGCATTGGATTTGATGGAACATTTTTAAGCAAGAAAAAAAAGCTCATTATTCTCGATGAGGCAGATAATTTATATGAGAAAGGAGGCGATTATGGAGGAAAAAGAGCCATCATAGAAACAATAAAACAAACAATGCAACCCATAATTTTGATTGCAAATGATTATTATGCTCTGACAAAAGGTTCCGGACAGGAACTACGAAATTTATGCATGCAGATAGAATTCAAACCAGTTGGTAAGCATGAAATAGTTTCATTGCTCAGAAAAATTTGCAGGGCAGAAGGAATAGAGGCAAGTGAGGAAGCATTGTATGCAATAGCCATGAGAAGCAATGGAGATGTGAGGAGTGCAATAAATGATCTGCAATCTCTGGCATATACAAAGAAAATAAATGTAAATATGGTAAAATTCATCGGATACAGAGATAGAGAGAAGGAGATATTCATGGGCTTGCATGAAATTTTGAGAGCAAAGGATATGAGAACTGCCATAAGAACAGCTTATAGGCTTGATGAAAGTCCAGACAGCCTTATTTTATGGATTGATGAAAACATGCCCCATGAATATATAAATGCTCATGACTTGCACAATGCCTATGAGTTCCTCTCCAGAGCAGATGTATTTCTTGGCAGAACATGGAGGCGGCAATATTACGGGCTGTGGAGCTATGCCCTTGAGCTTATGACAGGAGGCGTCGCAGTGGCAAAGAGGCGTAGCTATACAGGCTTTACAAAATATTCTTTTCCAAACTGGCTCCGCATCATGGCGGCGAGCAAGCAAAGCAGGGCAATAAAGGAGGAGATAGCAGCAAAAGTGGGTAGAGTTATGCATTGTTCAAGGAGAAAGGCGATGGAAATGCTTCCTTATATAAAAAAGATGGCAGAGCATGCGGAAATTGCTGCAAAATTTAATTTCAGCCAGCAGGAGCTTCAATTTCTGATTGGAGAAAAAGCTGTTGAAGTCATGGAAGAGAAGAAGAAAGTTAGAAAGACAGCAAGGCAACAGAAGACATTGTTTTAGTCTAAATCTATTATTTTTGCATCCATTTTTTCTGGGTAAAGCAATGCAATGCTTTTTATACCTGTTAAATAACCGCAGTTCTCGCCAGGATTCAAAATGAGGGCTTTTTCCCTTCTCAAATCCTTTTCATGGGTATGACCATATATAACAACATCATATTTCATTGCCAAAGCATCAACAATGCTTGGAATGTGAGTTACAACAATTCTTTTTCCATATAATTCAAAAGAGTATGGGTCAGCATGAAACTCTCCAATATTTGCAAATCTTTCTTTTAAATATAATTTGTCTCCATCATTGTTTCCATATATGAGAAGCATGTCACATCTCAATTTTTTAAACTCCTCTGCAGTAAATGGCGATACAATGTCGCCAGCATGAATGACAAGTTCAACATCATTTTCATTGAAAACTTTGACTGCTTTTTTTATAGCATCCATATTATCATGGCTATCTGAAATAACACCTATCTTTGGTGTGGAAATCTTCTCATCCATAATCATTTTTTGCATCATAAATTTGTAACAGAATTTTCTATAAATGCTTCTCGCCAAGTTTTTATATAAGAAATGAATATTTCAAAGTGTTTGGAAAGTATGATTTAAACGAAGAGATTAGGGAAGAAGACATTGAGATTAAAATAGGTGGCAGAGGAAAAATTAAGAGATATTACCGCAAGGCTGGAAACGAAGAAATAGAAAAAATTGTTTCTGCTGAATCTGGCAACTTGTATGTTGTTCCTGTTGAACCAGTTAATCTGCCAAAGTTGGGCGTGGCGGAGCATTTAATGATAGAACTTGAAAAACCATACATAATAGAGCCATACATCGAGGACACTTTTTATTTAAAATTTCCCATTGAAATAGGTGTTTTCCTCGTCGATAAAAGAGATGTGGAGAGAATAGACATATTTACAATGGCAAAACAAAAATATATTTTATATGGTTCTCCTGAGCAAGGCATTATATGCAGGTGGTGGAAAAGCAATATATACAATGATAAACCAGAAGTAAATAAAACACAGGAGGGAATAATCAGAATAGACATTAAAAACAGTTATAGAGAATGGGTTGAGGTAAAGAAGCTTGTTTTTCGTGCTTTCGATATGAAAATTTTTTACAACGATTATGCATATATGCATGCTTACATTAATCTTCTTAAAAAAACAATGGCAGAAACAGCTTTCAATTCAAGAAAACCAAAAAATATGAATGCAAGCATCGATATATATGAAGCAAAAGGAATAAAGAAATTTGAGAAAAAATTTGTTATGGAGTGGGGATTATGAACATAACTGCAGAGATATCAAAAGTGCTGAATCATGAAATAATGAAAGGAGTTACACTGCTCGATATATTTATATTCATAGTCATCATAGCTGTAGCTGTAATAATTGCGAAAATAGTCAGGCTAAATGTAAGAAGAGCTTTAAAGGAAAAAGTGCCAAAAACCACGCTTGCCACAATAGAAAAACTTGTTTACTATACAATCATTGTAATCGGCTTCATTGTCGCCATACCTTATATTGGCTTTTCTTTGAGTGGGCTGCTGGTGGCGGGCGGCATCGCAGGCATTGTCATAGGCTTGGCTACACAAACAGTTATATCAAATCTTATAAGCGGGCTTTTTTTACTGGCAGAAAAACCGATTAAAATAGGAGATGGTGTATCCATAGGAGATGTTGGAGGCGTCGTCAAAGACATAAGAGTGCTTTCCACGACGATAAGAACTTGGGACGGAATTTATGTTCGCCTTCCAAATGAAAAAGTTTTCACATCGAACATATATAATTACAATGCCCATGCTGCAAGAAGATTTGAATATAAAGTGGGTATAGCTTACAAAAGTGATGCAGATAAAGCAATAAAAATAATAGAAGAGCTATTTGAACAGCATCCCCTCATTTTGAAGGAGCCCAAGCCGCAGATTTTTGTCGAAGAGCTTGCAGACAGCAGCGTTGTTCTGATAATAAGAATATGGGCTCCATCAAGCGAGTGGTATGGAGTGAAAACAGAAATGCTATGGAAAATTAAGGTTGCACTGGAGAAAGCTGGAATTGAAATACCATTTCCACAAATTGTGGTATGGAAAGGGGAAGAGAAAGGTTAAGCATTTCTCTCAGCAATGTCTCCAACAACTGGCAGTTTATACATTTCTCCCTGATATGCTTTTATCATGAGAATAATCCATAGTATGAACATCACCAACCCTATTATCCATGATAGCCATACAAGAAATACCCATGAATGCCAGAATAGAAACCAGCTCCATCCTCCAAAAAGCACTGATATAATCCATAATGGGAAAAATGTCAGTATCGATTGCATTGCATGGAAGCGGACAAACTTATTTTCTTTTTCAAGCAAATAGAATACTATGCCTGTTACCCATCCAAGAAGGTAGCATAATGCTCCCTCCAGATTTTCCTCTATACCAAGTGAAGTTTTAGCCATGATTGGCAATGCCATGCCCTATATTAATGTTTTTATTCTTTATCGAACAATTTTGAAGAAATAATTCCAGAAAAATGAAATGAGTAGCTCTATCAGTGAAAATCTTTCATAATGCATGCTTGTTGCTATAGAAACATGCACGATTCCATAGTCACTTTCATTTTCCGTGTTGACAACCTTTATGCTTCCATTGAAGACCTTATTTTCTTCTTTTGGAATAACAATGGTTACTTTAACAATGGCTTCTTTTCCATTCTTTAAATATTTCATTTCTTCTGGTTCAAATTTCCATTTCCCCCATTCTGGATATTCTGCAATTTTCCAATCCAAGCTTGATGATGGCTGCCCTTCATTTTTAACAATAAAACTTGCTTCTATTTTCCTGCCTGGCTTTACATCATTTAAATTTATCTCGCCATAGCACTTTAAATCAGGCTTTGTAGGCTTCCATGGATTTCCAAAAGCTTTTATGCAAAAGTTGGCAGATGGCTTTATGAAATGCAAATCAATCCATTTTGAACCAAGCTTAAAATAACTTTCTCCAAAGTGAGCAGTTGACTTAACAATGGTGTTGCGCTGGGTTGAGCCAAGCAAAACAGGTACTTCGGACGTGCAGTCAATTGGTTGTCCTCCTTTTGATAGCTTGAGATATATATAAAAATCATCTCCTTTTTCAAAAGCAATAGGCTTGTTCAAATCTATGGTATGATAGCCTGTATACTCTATCCTGCCAGATTGATTACATAGCTCTTCTTCTAAAATTCCATTTTCAAATCTATCATATATTTTAACAATGTAATTCACATTGTCAGCAGCATTATAAAAGCTCACTGCTTCTATAATTGTATCGTTTTTGGCAACAAATGCATTCATTGCTTCTTTAACATGCATTGTGTCACGCCATCCATGATAGTCATGATAATAAACATATTTGTATGGCATTTCAACTACATCATAAAAAGAGACGGCTCCCATTTCTGGATGTTTTCCACACCATTTGTCATAATATGAAATCCAAAAGTAACCATCGAGACCCCAGTCGCTTCCCCAGCTGTTCTTGCAGAGCCATGCTCCTGGTTGCGGAGCCTGCGTTGCTTTATTGTCATCCCAACCAACAATGGCTATAGCATGATTGGGTGGAGTGTTGTCATCTGAGGGCTGATAATGGGTATAATTATTATAATCTATGAACTCGCCAGAATAGCACATGCATGTTGCGATGGCTCCATGCTCCATCAATTTTTCCTTTATCAAATCTATTTTTTCTAAATTTTCTCCAGCATTATACCATTCTATGTTTCGAGGATAGTAGTAACGATAGCTCTCATTAAATTGCAATGGGGGCGAATCAAACCATACTGCATCTTCTTCGCTATCATCATTTGCATCCTTGCAATAAACTGCTCCCTGTCTTGTTAAATAGGCAGAAGCAACTCTATAGTCGCCTCCATAATGAACGTCGAGTCCATTTCCTGTTGGAGGGTCTAAATCACCATTATAAAATTTATTGAATCCATTCCACCAGTCAAGATGATATTCAGCGAGGTTTGGTTCTTCTGCCATATTCCACTCACCAGTCATCAACAGATTTCCTTCCAAAGCTGCCATCGTTCCATGGCACCAGCAGGTACCGCCTGTCTGACTTTTTATCGATGTCACATAATTTTTGCCATCAACATTGCGTAAATCGAAGGTAGGAGGCAAATCAATTTTCTTTGCATTTGGAGAAGGCATAACAGCTGTCAGAAAGAAAAACAACACAACTATGGCAAATATTTTTCTTTTCATTAAATGCAAAATATATGATTTTTAAAAATTTTACCTATGTCATCCGATTTTCAAGAATATACACAAAACTTTTCGGGCAATAAGCCTTAAATATAGGAATTATAATTTCATCATGAAAGGATTGGTTATTTGTATGGCAATGCTTTTTTTGATGGTGAATGCAATTGGAGCAGGAGTTATATATACAGGAGAGAGAAACAGCGAAAATATCATAAGTTTTGAGAAAAAATTTGATTTGACTATAGAGAAAAATGCGTTTTATGAAATAAATGCAAAAGAATGCTCCTCTGTTATTGCACCATACAAACCAGTAATGCCAGCATATATCAAAACCTACATTTTCCCATTTGGAACAAAAATCAGGATTAGAATACAGCAGGATGGAGTAAAAGAAATAGGAAAAATAAAAGTGAAGCCATCATATAACGTTGCTCCTCCTGTAAACAACTATAAAGTTAAAATGACAGATTATGATGAAAATATTTCTTATCCTGCTTCATGGCATCATTATGAACTGCATTCTGGCATGGTTAATGGAAACAGAAGCACTATTTTGAAGATATTTCTTTATCCTGCTCGCTACATAAATGGCATTTTATATGAAGCAAAAAAATTTAAGGTAAGCATAGAATATGAGCTTCCGAAAAAAGATGTTTTGAGCAATTCCAACTTTGATTTGTTAATTGTAACTCCTTCAAAATTTTTATCATATGCTCAGCAGCTTGCTGAATTTAAAGAAAGCCATGGAATAAAAACAAAAGTTGCTACAATGGATGAAATAAAAAGCATGAGTGGAAGAGACAATGCAGAAAAACTGAAATATTACATAAAAAATGAAATAGAGCAGGATGGAATAAAATATGTTTTACTATTTGGTGGAAGGAAGCCTGGCATTAAAGAAGATTGGTTTGTGCCTGTGAGATATGTTTATACTGCATGGCCAGAGCAGGGAGATTATAAAGAAGAAAAATATGTCAGTGACTTATATTTTGCAGATATATATGCTGCCAATGCAAGCTTTTCTTCATGGGATGACAATAACAATGGCATATATGGAGAATGGCCTGCTGGCGGAAAATTAATAGACAAACCAGATTTATACCCAGATGTATATATTGGCAGACTTGCATGCCGTAACAAGATAGAAGCGAAAATAATGGTTGAAAAAATAATTTCATATGAAAGCAGCCATGTAGCAAAAAAAGTTGTTGGCGTCGGCGGCGACAACTTTGATGACAAAACCGAGGGAGGGAGCGATACGGACTATTATGAAGGAGAGGTTGTTACAAATAAAACAATAAGCTATTTTGCACCTCTGGATTTCGAGAACGAGAAAGTATGGGCATCAGAGCGGGATGTGACACCACAAGCTATAAAAGCTGCTATAGGCGAGGGAGCAATGTTTGTTCATCTTCATGGACATGGAAGCCCGATTTCCTGGAGCACTCATAAGCCCCATAACTTCGATGAATGGGAGAAAGGATTGGACATATTTGATGCCCCAACATTTTTCAATAAAGGACTGCCAATCATGGTATGGGGAGGCTGTCACACAGCAATGTTTAATGTTAGCTTAACCATTCACGCATGGACTGGCGGGCTGCCTGTGCCTGAAGGTATTAGCTGGTGGTTTGCCCGCAAGTATAATGGAGGGGCGATAGCAAGCCTTGGCTATTCGTGTTTCCCTGTTGCTTATGTTGGAAATGAAGGTGATTTAGATGGAGATGGAATAGACGAGCCAGATTGTCTCGAGGATGGCTATGGATATATGGAACTTGGATTGTTTGAAGGATATGCAAAAGGAATAACAATGCTTGGTGAGCTCTGGGGATATACACAGAATAGATATATAAGCACATTTGATATTTTAAGCGAGAGAGAGGAAATTCATACTGTCGAAGGCTTTACATTGCTTGGTGACCCTACACTTCATGTAGGCGGTTATTCATGAGCATATATGAACGCGAGTTAAGAGAAATATTGTCTGGAAATAAAGATGTTATTGAAAGAGTGACAAAAAGTTGTAGCGAGAAAGAGAAGCAAAAATACTTTAAGATTATGAAGAAACCATTTATCGTTGTAAGGGCAGCTGGCTCACTTGGAATTGCAGACATTGTTGCCCTAAGAGGTGACATTTCCTTCATTGTTGAGATAAAGGTGAGGAAGGAAAAAGAAATCCTTTTCAGCCACGAAGGTGGAAGACTGCAACGAAAGGCAGAGGAAATGCAGAAAAAATGCATGGAATCAAGCACACTTCCGGTTTTTGCATACCGCATTAAGGGGGCGAGGGGCGACGCATGGCGCATTTTTACAATAGAAATAGACGGACTGCAAGGAAAGAGTAAACAAGTGAACAAAATGGTTCCAAAGCTTGAAAAAACAGGCAATGGAAACTATGTAATGAAATGGGAAAATGGGATGAAGCTATCAGATTTCATAGATATGATTTGCTAAAAATTGTAGAAATGGAAATCTCTGCAATAGCATGCCAATGAAATTGAATGAAATCATTCTCGTTGTCATTGAAACCTTTATTGTGCAATAGTCATTTTCATTGGCAGTGTTAATAATCTTTATTTCTCCAGTAAAATTATGATTTCTTTCTTTTGGAATGGTAATAGTGACGCTCACATTAATTGAATGACCTTCCTTCAAATAGCTTCCATTCATTCTACTGAATTTCCAATTCCCCCATGAAGGATATGAAACAATTTTCCAGTTTAATGAAGAAAGCTTTTCACCCGCATTCATTATTGTTATGTTCCTTATTATCGTTGAACCTGGTCTGACTTTCTCGCTAAATACAAAATTTCCATAACATTGTAAATCTGGATTTGTAGGCTGCCAGTCATTGGCGAGACCCTTCATGCAGAAGTTTGCAGTATTGTTATAATCATATAAATCATTCCATGTGCCGTTTGCATAATAATAGCTTTCTCCTGGATGAGATGATGATATAACTATTGTTGCTGTCTTGGATGAGCCAAGCAAAACAGGAACATCTGATGTTCTGTCAATTGGTTGTCCTCCTTTTGATAGCTTGAGATATATGTAAAAATCATCTCCTTTTGGAAATGCAACAGGGCTATTCAAATCAATGGTATGAAATCCTGTATGTGCAATGTTTCCTTCTTTCGATGTCAGCACATCCTGAAGTTTTCCATTTTCAAATCTATCATATATTTTAACAATGTAATTCACATTGTCAGCAGCAGTGTAAAAGCTTACTGCCTGAAGAAGCATATCTTCTTCTGCAATAAAAGCATTG
>JAGGYX010000115.1 GCA_021162305.1 Thermoplasmata archaeon
CTCCCATAAAATCGGGATAAACCAGAGGGCTTAATTCTTTCTATTTTACTTGCGGAGATACTGAATTACAGCGATAGAATTATATTTCATATAATATTACAAAATTATGAAGAAAGTGGCTATTATTGTTATGGCAATGCTTTTTATAGCAACTTTTCCAGCTCTGCCAACAAATGCAAATAAAATAGAGCTGAGTTTTTCATTTCCTGAGCCAGTGATTGCTGGTGGAAATATTAGCATGGAGGGATGCAAAAGCATTGAAATAAATGGATACATTGTTCCAGCCAAACCATTGCATATTCTGCTTCCATATGGAAAGGATGTTGAAAAAATAAATGTGAAGGGAGAGAAAATTTATTTGGGGAATGGCAAACCAGCAAAAGTTAAACCTTTGATAGCCAACGGAATGCTCATAAAAGAAGAAGCAGATTATGAAAAATCTACACCATGCTACGAAAAAGTTGGTGTTTACTGGCTCAGAGGATATAAAATACTTGTTATGAATCTTTTCCCTGTAAAATATAAGGACGGCAGGCTTTATTATTACAAAAATCTCAAAGTGGAAATAGAATTGAAAGACGGAGAGATAAACCAGCTTTATAGAGGATTTGCCACAGACAGGCAATGGGTCAAAATGCATGTTGATAATCCATGGATTGTAGATGAATATCCTGCAAAAAATACAGACCAGAGATATGAATACCTCATTATAACAGATGACGCATTCAAAAATGCATTTCAGAGACTTGCCGATTATAAAGAAAGCCATGGCATAAAAACAAAAATTGTTAGCGTAGAGGAAATTATTTCCAATTCCTCTTTCTGGGGTCCATCAATTTTCAATGATACACAAGCCAAAATAAGAAATTTCATAAAATATGCATATCAAAACTGGGGCATAGAATATGTCCTGCTCGGCGGCGATGGCGACGCTGCTAATGAAAGCAGCAATATAATTCCGCCCCGCTATTTATATGCAACTTGCTATGGATTGCCCTTGGGAAAGTCTGATGAGCTTGAAGCATATATTCCTTCTGATGTGTATTATGCATGCCTTGATGGAAATTTCAATACTGATGAAGATGATAAATGGGGAGAGAATGCAAGTAGCAATGATGCAACACATGAAGATGAAGCAGATTTATATGCAGAGGTATGGATTGGAAGGGCATGCGTTGATAGCGTGGAGGAAGTAAATAATTTCATAAATAAAACAATTTCATATGAAAGTAGTGAGAACGACAGCCATATAATGCAAGTGTTGTTACTTGGAGAATATCTTGGATTTGGAGGCGAGGCGGAATGGGGAGGCAATCACAAGGATAAGGTTATTCCTTTTATTCCTCTCTCCTATAATATTACGAGGCTATATGATAGAAATAGCCAATGGAGTAAATATGATTTGGCTGAAAAGCTGAATAAGGGCATCAACATCGTTAACCACGATGGTCATGGCTGGACTACATATGCATTAAAAATGAGAAATTATGATTTGCATTTGCTGAACAATACAGAATATTTCTTCCTCTACTCTCAAACATGTCTTGCAGGCTCATTTGACAACTGGTATCCTGAAGACCATTATTATGAAGATGATTGCTTTGCAGAGCATCTTACCGTAGATGAACATGGAGCATTTGCATGCATCATGAACGCCCGTTATGGACTGGGAAGAGAAAATAGCACTGATTCGCCAGGAGAACGTTACGACTTATCTTTCTTTAAAGCACTATTTCAGGAGAATATAAGGGAAATAGGTGGAGCAAATCATTATTCCAAAGAGGACAATGTATGGCGTATAGATGAGAATGGAATGAGATGGACATATTATGAAACTAATCTTTTTGGAGACCCAATGGTAAGAATAAAAGAACCAGGAAATAAAATAGAGGTAACTGTTGAAATAAAAAAGCCAGGCAATGGCGTCTATATTTTTAATTTTGGACCATTCCTGAAATTCATGAATAGAAGCATCGTAATAGGAAGCATAACAATAGATGTAAATGCTTCCACACAGCCTGAAGGAAAAATAAAGGAAGTCAAATTCTATATTGACAACGAGCTAAAAAGTATTGATGATAGCATGCCATATCAATGGACATGGAATGAGGCAGTCTTTGGAAAACATGTTATAAGTGTTGAAGCAGTTGCAACAAACGGAAACAGCAGATGGGAGAGCATAGAAGTATTCAAAATAATCTGAATGCTCATCCAACCTTTCGACCCCTGGAAAAGTAAATTGTGCACATGCCCTGAGAAATATTCTTTTAGCCCTTACACTGGCTGCTCTCATGCATGCATTTACTGCTACATCTCTTCATATATTCCAAATTCTTTTCATGCAAGATTGAAAAAAGATTTATTTAAAAGATTGAAGAAAGAAATCAAAAGAATAGATAAAAAAATTTACATAAGCATGTCAAATAGCTCCGACCCCTACACTCCAGAAGAAAAAGAGCTAAGGGCAACGAGAAAATGTCTCAAAATTTTTAAGGAAAATGAAATAAGACTGCTAATCATAACAAAATCTGATATTGTTGTCAGAGACATTGATTTGATTGCAGATATGCACGCAAGCGTGAGCATTACCCTAACAAGCCTCGATGACAAAAAGATAGCCAGCATCGAGCCAAGGGCGCCGCCACCCAGTAAAAGGCTTGAAGCCATGGAAGAACTGCACATACATGATATTCCGTGCTCAGTTCGCCTCGACCCCATAATACCGACTATAAATGATGATGAGCTTGAAGATATTGTAAAAGAGGCATCTCGATATTGTAGCCATGTTGTTACCTCTACAATAAAACCGAGGAGGGATTCATTGAAAAGATTGGCTGCTATTGTTCCTTATTTTAAAGATGCAAGGCTTGAAAAGATTGGCAATTCATTTTATTTACCATCCTCACTTCGCTTCTCTTTCCTTTCGAGAGTTGAAAAGGCAGCGAAACAATATGGCATGAGTTTTGCAACATGCAGGGAAGGCTACCCTTTTAAAGCAAGCTCATGCGATGGAAGCCATTTGATACCTTAGCCAGAAACAAATTTTCTTCCTTTGAGGCGAATGCTCCTCACTATCCTTTTATCATACTTTTCTTCAGCTGGCACCAAAATTGCAGTAATCTCTATATAATTTTCGAGAGGACTTCCAATAACTTTTTTTCCCAGTGTTTCTTCAACCTGAAATATGCCTGAAGAATTTGACATTTCAATTATTATTTCAATGGGCTTTTCCTTTCCTTTTGCTATTATAACTCTATCAATGGACAAAGCTGAAACAACATGAATGCTCGTGCTTCCAAGGTCAAATGCCATTCTTCCTCTTCCTTTTGTCATATCTGTTGCATCTGCAACTCCAATCAAAGCTGATTCCATGGTTATGTCATCTACATCTGCATCATGAGCATAGATGGCATTGAGTATAAAACCTCTCACTTCCACCATTTTTTCCACATCTTTGTATATTAAAGGAAGCAATCTCTGTAATATTGGTATTGCAAGATAGCTGCTGTGCAAGGGGTGATTCTTTCTGTATATCTGATTCCCTATGTCATGGAGCAATGCCGCAGTTGTCAGAATCAATGCTTCATCATCATAGTCGCCGCCGCCATATTCAACAAAATCTGGCTCCACTTTATTTTCAGCAAGAATCTCAAACATTTTCAGAGCATTGGCGGCGACAATTTTTGCATGCACTTCGCCATGGTCATTATATTTTAGCTTTTTAACAGCTATAAAATTTGCAAGGTCCCAATTTGCTCTAACCTCATCATCTTTCACAAGCAATTCGAACATTTTTCTTGCTCTTGGATATTTTGAAAGCACATCTTTTATTGCATTGACCGCTTCCTCTTCCAGCTCTGCGTATCCTTCTGGCACTTCCACTTCTATCCCAATATTTTTCAAATTTTTGCTCAGAAAATTTTGCTTTTTCATGCATTAATGCATGCTTTTATATAAAAAGCTTTATCAGGTATTCTATTTTCTTTTGTGAATTTCGAAAAATATTTCATGGGGAAAATAAGGAGCGTGGTTGATAAATATGGAGTTAAGGGAAGAATAGCTGTTGCATTATCTGGAGGGAAAGATTCGATGGCAGCCTTCCATGCTTTAACAAAATTTAAATTTGAACTCATTCCCTTTTATATTGATCTGGGAATAGAAGAATATTCCAAGGCATGCATGGAATATGCAAAAAAAATTTGTGACATTCTTGGATATAAACTGCAAATAATTAAATTAAAGGATTACGGAATTGATTTATCAAAGGCAAGAAAAAAATGCAGCGTTTGCGGAACTGCAAAGCGTTATTTAATGAATAAATTTGCCTTCGAACATGATTGCGATTATGTTGCAACTGGACATAACTTGAGTGATGCACTCACATTTGCTTTTAACAATCTGGCAAGCGTTAATATTCTTAATTTTAGAGGGATGAAGCCAGTATTGCCAGGAAACAAAGATTTGAAAATGGCTGGAAGATTTAAACCATTATTTTATCTAAAGGATGACGAATGTATGGAATATGTTAAAATGAATGAAATACCATATTGTAAGGAAAAATGCCCCTATGCCAGAGACGCACCGACAATAGAGTTGAAAGAGTGGATTCATGAAATGGAGCGAAAAAGAAATGGGATAATGCTGAATTTTGCAAAATCTTTTGAAAAAATAGAAGAAATGATGACAAGGCAGCAAAAAATAAGGCAGTGCAGCATATGTGGTTATCCTTCATATGGCAACATCTGCAAATTCTGCAAGTTGAGGAGAAAATATGGAAAAATATGAAAAGCTAATCAAAAAATTAAAGGAAAAGAAAAATCTCGCCATAGCCTTTTCTGGCGGCGCCGACAGCGCGCTAGTGGCGAAAGCCTGTATTGATGCTGGAATAAAATGCGTTGCCATTACCATGGTTTCACCTCTGATGGCAAGAAGATGGATAGAAGATGCAAAGAAGGTTGCAGAAGAAATTGGAATTGAGCATGTTTTCATTGAGAAAGGGCTGAGTGAAGAAGTAGCGAAAAATGATGAGATGCGTTGCTATTATTGCAAGAAAGAAGACGCTTTGCTACTTAAAGAATTTGCTTTTTCTCATGGATTCGATGTTATAGCAGACGGAATAAATGCAAGCGATGATTACATAGGTAAGATTGCCGCTGATGAAGAAAGCATATGGCATCCTTTGGTCGAGATTGGAATAAAGAAAGATGATGTGAGAAAAATCTTGAAGGAAATTGGGTTAAGTGTATGGAAAAAGTATCCTGAATCATGTCTGGCAACACGCATCTGTGGCGAGAGAATAACTGAAGAGAAGTTGAGAAGAATCGAGAATGGCGAGAAATTTTTATTAAAATATGTTGGCATGGTCAGGTTGAGATGTCATTCAGATAATGCAAGAATAGAGGTTCTTGAAGAGGATATGGAAAAGCTTATCAATCATAGAAAAGAAATTGTGCCATATTTGAAAAAACTTGGATTCAAACAAATCACAATAGATACGGAGGGATATAGGAGTGTTTATTTATGATGGTTGTGGATATGGAATCCTGATAAAGTCAAAGAAATACTTTCATCATGGGTTAAACCACGATGAATGATCGCAAAATCATTGATGATTTTGAGTATCATATTAGAATGGTTTTCTCATAAGGATTATGAGAAGAGATTTGGATATTGACAATTAGTATAGCATTTGTATAAACTCATTCTCTTGGCTTCCTTTTCATTCACTCGCATTGAAAGCCGCCGGCGGGATTTGAACCCGCGACCTGCTGATTCTTCGGAAATCCTTATATGCCTTCCCCTTTCCTGCCAATGGCATTTCAGGGAAAGCAAACACGGATTTCTTACGAATCAGCCGCTCTGCCAGCTGAGCCACGGCGGCTAAGCTTTTTGATATGCTTCTGCCAGCAGCCTGTATTCTCCAATGCCTGTAACTTTTATGACTATTTTCCAGTTGCCGGGCTTTGGATCATCGAAGTATAAAAAATCATCGTATTTATATGATTTTGCCAGTGTTATATAATCTCTTGTTACATTTTCTTCTGGAGTAACTATTGTAAAGTTGAGATATCCAATTGGCTTTGAAAAATTTACATGTATATAAATATGAAGATATTTTGTTCCATTTTCTATGTTAAAAGGAAAGTATTCTTCCTTACCAAGATTTTTATTCAATATGTCAAACAATCCAAAATCTCCTTTCTCATCAACTTTTACCCTCCATTCATATTTTTCAGGAGGCACAAAAAATCTTTTTACTTTTTCAATTTGAGGATAGGTGCATCCATTTAAAAGAGGCAGGATGAGCAGAAGCATTACTGCTATGGCTAATCTTTTCACTTTTAATGGAATATAAGCACAGTTATTAAAATTACGATTTTGATAGGGCAACGAGATATGCAATCAATGCTTCAAGCTGGATTCTGTCGTTGCTTCCTTCTATAATCCTGAATTCAGTTTCTCCTATCTTATCTATTATTTGAGCCTTTTTAATTTCTGGAAGAGAAGAATCTATTATAACATTATGCAATCCCTTTATAATATCCTCTCCTGATAGACCATCTTCAATCATCATTTTATCTATCAGCTCTCTCGCCTTCATAAAATTTCCCTTCAATGCGTATTCTATAACTTTTTTTGCCATCTCTGGTCTTGTAACACTTGCCATTTTATATACGACATCACTGTCAATATTCTTTGAAATGCTTGACGAAACCTGCAGAATGTTTATTGCCTTCCTTAAATCACCATTTGCAATATATATTATAGCTTTCATTCCATCTTCTGTTATTTCCAGCTCCTCATTTTTTGCAATTTTTTGTAAATACTTTTTCATATCCTTTTCTTCAATTGGAGAAAAACGAAAAACAACGCACCTACTCTGAATTGGCTCTATAATTTTGCTGCTGTAATTGCATGAAAGAATGAAACGGCATGTATTGCTGTATCTTTCCATTGTTCGCCTTAAAGCAGCCTGAGCATCAGCCGTCAGAGCATCAGCCTCATCAAGAAAAATTATTTTAAATGGCGCCCCTGCCAGCGGCGCCGTGCGGGCAAAATTTTTTATTCGCCCCCTTACAACTTCCAAGCCGCGTTCATCACTTGCATTTAGCTCTTCAAAGTTTTCTCGCCATGCATCTCCGTAAAATTCTTTTGCCAGAGCTATTGCGCACGTTGTTTTTCCAGTGCCAGCAGGTCCAGCAAAAAGCATGTGTGGTATGCTCCCAGATTTAACATAGGCTTTCAAACTTTTTACAACATGCTCCTGCCCTATTATATCATCGAGTTTCGATGGTCTATATTTTTCAACCCATATCTCATTCATGGATTGCCCTCTTTTTTGATTCTATCGTAGCATCTTTGTCGAGACGATGGTCAATGCGTAAATCAATATGTATGCGACGAGCACCCATGCCGACAATTGCATCATAAGCTTTCTTAACTGCATCAAAAATTTGTTCCAAGCTGGCAGCTTCAATGACAGTGGACATTGCTCCTGTTTCGTGTTTCAATCCAGTTGATTCAATTGCTTCTATAGCTTTTTTGACATATTTGCTCACAGATACGCCTTCAGAGGTAGGAAATATGGCAAGCTCAGCTATTATCATATTTATAAAAATGGGAGGGAGTTTAAAAGTTTTGAGTTATGCTATTTTTATGTATGTGATTTCATTGCTTTCTTTGTAATTTCCTGCATTGTCATATGCAATAACTTTTAGAGTATTTGAAAAAGATGCTGGCAATTCCTGAGGCAATTCTGCATTGTATGGTGAGACATAATCCGTCCATAGCGGCTGTCCATTCAATATAAATTTAACATAATCTATGTCAGATGTGTCATCATGCGCATTTACAGTAGCATTGAGCTTTCCAATTATTATTGTTCTATGGAATAAAGTTGGCATGATTTGACGATTTGCAATATAAAGGTAGCCCTGTTTTGGAGTAACCAATTCCACACTTGGCTTTGTCTTATCTATTTTTATAGCCACATTCTTTTCCCCTTCAATATTTCCTGCTTTATCAACACTATAGAAATATAACTTATGAACTCCCTCAGATTTTATCTCTATTGTTCCATTATATATGTGCCAGTCTCCGTCATCTATTTTATATCTTGTATAATCTATGCCTGAAAGATTATCTGTTGCATTTAACTCCACTTCTACATCGCTTTTGCACCATCCTTCACAGCTTATATTATAAAGTGTTAAAGGTGGCAATGTATCAAGCATGATGGTTGCATTTGTTTTATTGGATGCCCCATCATCATCATATACTGTAAGATTTACAACATATATGCCATCCTTTCCGTATTCATGCGTTACAATGCATCCATTTGAGGTATTTCCATCTCCAAATTCCCAGTGACATGAGGAGATGGAACCATCATCGTCGTAACTGGCAGACACAAAAGTAACATTGCTCTCATTGTATAGTCTTGTTCCTCCAATGATGGCGTGCGGCGCCACATTGGCAATTGTGATTGTTTTTGTCAGAGATAGAATGCTGCCATTTTCGAGTATTATTACAAGCCTCACCTGATATTTGCCATCATCTTCATAGCGATGCCATGGATTTTGCTGGATTGAGCTGTTCCCGTCGCCGAAATACCACATCCACGCAATTATATTGCCTTGTGACTCTTCAATGAAATGAATATCCTGCAGATCCGTTGGATTTGATGGTGTCCAGCTGAAGTCAACAGATGGAGCTGCTA
>JAGGYX010000161.1 GCA_021162305.1 Thermoplasmata archaeon
ATATTATATTGTCTCCCCTTACAATAACCTTTTCTATTTCTCTTTTCTTTTCTCCTTCTATATATTCCTCGGCATTTTTGAGAATTAAATTCAAATGAGGATGATCATATCCTTCAAGTATGCCGCGATATTCCCTTCCTCCCTTTAACTCTACCAACACTCGCTTCTGCAAACTTGCATGAATCACTTCCAATGGTTTCATCAAGGTGTAATGGCTTCGTGTATTAAAATATTTTTCATTGATTGCATGGTTATATGAATATGAAAGCTAGAATATCCGGAAGATTGAACAGGAAAGTTATAATTGCCAAGCAATTTCTTCATTCATTCGATTTTTCTGATAAGTCTCCTAACACCGTCAAGAAATTCTCGCCTCCAATATAGATGCAGTTCACCATCTTTCAATCTTGCTTTTAGAATGTTAAACCATTCTTCTATTGCATTTCTTCTCCATTTTGTTACCATTACCCCTCCCATGTATGGCGAAATTCTGCCCATACATACCACCATTCATTCCCAATCTATTGCTAATGCAACAGCTTCATGACTAAATTTTTCAAAATCTCCAAGGAAATTTACTTGTTTTTCTCAAGGAAATTTCTGCATAGTAAAGAATTATAGCAATCAGTTTAACTTCTATTTTCTTTTTGTCCCAGCGAAAAATATTTTTCTTAACTGGTATAGCATTTCCGCCCTCTACCGATTTCTACATCAGAAAGGGTATTTTTCTTATTTTTTCAAATTCTTGACGGTGCTTTGCCCTCCCAACCCCCTAACAAAAAGCTTATAAAAATATAAAATATGTATGGCTGAGGAGGATAAAATGGTGCGGGGCGGCAATATTTTTATGATTGGTGTTTTATTATTGGGGGTATATGTAACAAGTTTGGTTATGAGTGACGCAGAAACATCGCCAAATGTTGTATATGTTGATGATGATTTCAATGAGAGCACGCCCGGATGGGGAGAAGACCATTTTAATAGTATAAACGATGCTTTAAATGCTGTCGAACCTGGAGGCACAATTTACGTATGGAACGGAACATATCATGAGAACATGGATGTTACCAAAAGTGTTAGCATTATAGGAAATGGTTCGGATTGCTGCATAATAAAAATAGCGGATAGAAACAAAGCTGTTTTCTGGATTAATGCTAATAATGTTATCATAACTGGCTTTAATTTATCCGGAGGAGGCGCAGGCGTAAATATAGCCAAAGCATCAGACTATTGCAATATATCGAATAATATAATGTATAACAATACATGGGGGGTTGCGCTGTTTGGCGTAGCTGGCGGAATTGGTTCTTCAAATATGGCTGACCACAATGTGATAATGAATAACACAATTATTCATAATACGGAAGGAATATGGATGTATAAAGCCCAATACAATACCATAAAAGAAAATTTAATATTGAACAACACAAACAGAGGAATACACATGGATACATTTTCACGATATAATATAATCACGGGCAACTACATCAAAAACAACGAGTATGGAATCAAGATAGAGGATAGCTATCAGCAATCATCTAACAACCAAATTTATAACAATTATTTCTGCAATAACACTTGTAATGCATATGATAATTGCGATAATACATGGAACATAAGTAAAACACCTGGCAAAAATATAATTGGCGGCGCATGGCTCGGCGGCAATTACTGGGATGATTATACTGGCGGCGATATCGATGGAGATGGATTGGGTGACACAAATTTGCCTTATAATTGTGGAGGAAACATACAGAATGGAGGAGACATGCTTCCATTATTCGTTTCTGCCACAATTTATGTTGATGATGATTTCAATGAAACAACGCCCGGATGGGGATATGATCATTTTGCTTCTATACAGGCAGCTATAGAAAATGCAAGCAGTGGAGATACAATAAAAGTTTATGATGGAGAATATGATGGTCCAGTAGTTATAAACAAATGCATAAGGCTGATTGGTGATCCAATCATAGATGGGCATGGTGGTATTGCAATAAGCATAGAAGCAAACAATACTCTTATCGAAAATTTCACGATACATAATGCCTCCATTGGCATCTATGCCCATAATGATTCTTTTGTGTTACAAAATATAATTGTAAACAACTGCACCATTTATAATGAAAGTGGTGATGGCGAAGGAATATACTTTGAAGAAGTTAATGACAGCATAATAAGCAACTGTAAAATAAATGATACAGATTATGGCATACATCTTGGTAACGTAACGCGCACAGAAATTTATGATTGTAATGTAAGCGATAACCAGGATAGCATCTGGCTTATAAATTCCCACAATAACTCAATTCATGATTGCAATGTTTCTGCAACACGTCATGGCATTTATTTGGGCAAGAGTAACAACAATAGCATTATAAATTGCAATATTTCTACATACAGTTTCTCAAACGATCATGGAATATATCTGGATAATTCAATAGAATTTTGCATACGCGGAAATAAAATAGAAGCAGAGGATTATGGCATATACATTTCATGGAAATGGCTGGCGTGCAACATGAGCGATGGCAACTTTTATGCAAATGATTCTGTTATAGAGAACAACAATATATCGGTAGAGAACGAATATGCCATATATATAGATGCTCAAAATGTTGGATTCAATATAACAAATTCAACTGTTAATATTGGAAATCTGAGTATCATTGAAAACAAAATCGAAGGAGAATTACACTTTGAAAAAATGGAATATTTTGGATATAATATGACAAATTCAAGCTTTGACTTTGGTGGCGTTTTGATTTGCGGAAACAATATAACGAGTGGTGATGACGGCCTATATGCTTTCATGCGTTATTTTGGATGCAATATGAGCAATTCAAGCTTTAAAATAAGAGAGATAAGATTAGACAACAATAATGTAAATGCTACAGACAATTTTGGAATTTATTTCGGCTTCGATTATGTTGGAAACAATATAGAAAATTCAACGTATAAAATGGGCAATATAACCATAAATGATAATCATGTAAAAGGAGGAAAGATGGATGGAATACATGCATGGATCGAATATGTTGGCGAGAACATGAACAATTCAAGCTTTACAATGAAGAATATATTGATAGAGAGGAACAACATCACAAATGTTACTGCAACATATAGAGGCATATATATCGAGTTCGAAGAATTTGGTTGCTACATGAATGATTCATCATTCAACATGAATTATATAACAATGAATGATAATATGATAAAGAGTGGATCAGATGGATTTAGAATATATATGGTAGGTTGGTTTGGTTGCTACATGAAAGATTCATCATTCAACATGAATAACATTGAAATTTGCAGGAATAAAATAAATGCTGGTGATGATGGAATAGAAGTGGTCAGTAATATCTTGAATGAATTCGGCTATTACATGGATAATTCAACATTTTCAATGGGGGATTTTGTCATGAATGATAATGAAATAAATGCTGAGTCTGATGGAATATACAATGGATACTCATTACTGAGTCATAGTGGATATCATATGAATAACTCCTCATTTATAGCAGGAGATTTAGAGTTCAATGGAAATAAAATAAATGCCGGCTATAAAGGAATTTATTTCAGCAGTCTCTTCCATGAATGCGGATATGGAATGAATAATTCATCCTTTGAAATAGGAGATGTACAGTTCAATGAAAATGAAATAGGGTGCAAAACTGGCATAGAATACAATATCGAGACCATTGGTTATTATATGAACGATTCAACATTTTCGATGGGAGGCATTGAAATTAATGAAAATAAAATAAATGTCACAAGTAAGGGAATTAACGTTGACATGGAATATTTTGGATATAGCATGAATAGCTCAAACTTTAGCATGGGGAATATAGAATTTAATGAAAATAACATTACGAGCAATGGCGGCGGCACCTATAATGGTATAGGTATAGATATAGATATGCAGTACTTTGGCTACAACATGAATGATTCCAGATTCATCATGGGCAGCATTTTATTCAATGAAAATAATATGGTGTGTAATAGGAGCGGAATACAGGGCAGCATTCATTACCTTGGCTACAACATGGATGATTCAACATTTACAATGGGAAAAATCGAAGCTAATGAAAATGTTATAAATAACACTGGCTCAGATGAAGGTATTCGCGTTGACGCCGATTACCTTGGCTACAACATGGATGATTCAACATTTACAATGAACTACATCCATATAAATGACAATATTGTGAATAGCAGCGGAGAAGGAATATACTGTAGCTTCGGCGAATTTGGCTATGAAATGGATAATTCATCATTTATCATGAGACATATAACCATAAATGACAATGTTGTAAATAGCAGTGAAGAAGGCATCTATTTCTATGGCGCTTATTATTTCGGCTATAGAATGCACAATTCTTCATTTGAAATGGGCAACACAGAATGCAATGGAAATAGAGTTAACAGTACAGATGATGGCATATACATTTACTGGATAGGAGATTTTGGTTGCGAAATGTATGGCAATTCTTCATTTGAAATGGGCAACATAATGGCAAATAGCAATGTTATCAATGCAAGCGATAATGGAATGTATCTGGAATATCCAGTAGATAGCCTTGGTTGCTACATGCATGACAATTCATCATTTGTTATGAATAATATACAGTTCAATGACAATATAATAAATGCAAGCAACGATGGTATATATGTTGACTACATAGAATATATTGGTTATGATATTGAAGATAATGCGACATTTGTCATGGGAAATCTCGAGCTCAATGGAAATAAGATTAACAGTACAGATGATGGAATTTACATAGACGACTATCCCTTCTATGAATGTGGCTATGGGATGGATGGCAGCGCAAGTTTTGTGATGGGTAGCATTGAGTTCAATGACAATGTTATCAATGCAAGCAGCGATGGCATATATGTTGAGGACTGGTATGATGTTGGCTCCTATCTCTATGGAAATGCAAGTTTTGTAATGCAAAATGTTGAATTCTGCAGAAATATCATTGATGCCAGCTATGGTTTGTATTTCTACTATATGCCAAACTATTTTGGAGAATATTTGTATGATAATACATCGTTTGAAATGGATAGCATTCTATTCAATGATAACATCATAAACTGCACTGAATATGGAATATATTGTGAATATTACCTAGGCTATTTTGGTTATGAAATGTATGGCAATGCAACATTTGTTATGAATGATGTTGAATTCAACAACATCA
>JAGGYX010000171.1 GCA_021162305.1 Thermoplasmata archaeon
GCAATTCATATTTTCCATCATTGTTGAAATCTGCAATTGCAGGAGAATAATATTGATCGAAACCAGCAGTTCCTAAGGATATTCCATTTATTAAAGATGAATTAGACACCCATGCAGAACCATTCCAGTAATAGGCATCGAGACAAGCATAATCTTTTCTTCCTAAAAGCAATTCATATTTTCCATCATTGTTGAAATCTGCAATTGCAGGAGAATAATATTGATCGAAACCAGCAGTTCCTAAGGATATTCCATTTATTAAAGATGAATTAGACACCCATGCAGGTGGAGATGCTGATGCATATATGCCATAGTTGTTATTGTATATTCTATTATTCCTGATGCTATTATTCATTGAACAGTAAAGAGAGATTCCCCTTCCGTGATTGTTGTATATTACATTATTTTTTATGTTGTTACTGTTAGAATGCTCTATACATAATCCATGAAAATTGCCATAAATTTCGCAACGCATAATGTCGTTATGTGATGATTCCTCAATATAAATGCCGTCACCTTGTTCGTTATTATAGATGGAACAATTTTCTATTTCATTGTTGGAAGAACGTATGAAATATATGCCATAGCTTGCTGGAGAAGAATTATTATAAATGTAGGCGTTTTCTATATAACTTCTTTCGACGCATCTAAAATAGACTCCATATAAGAAATCGTATATTGTGCAATTTCTTATTGTAATATTTTGAATTTCAAAAGATTCATTATAAGCATATATTCCCTTTGATGTGTTAAATATGGTGAAGTTTTCAACAAGCGTATTATTTGCTTGTATCCATATTCCTATCCCACCTTGCGCATCTATGATTGGATCTCCAACCAATCTTATTTCTTTGTTTATAACAACATTTTCTTTATATATTCCATTATAAACTTTTATTGTATCTCCATTGCTTGCATTGTCTATTGCATCCTGTATTTTTGTGTAATTGTTTGGTCCAGAGCCGCCAACATAAAGAATATTTTCAGATTCAGTAATTTCGGCTGAATTCTTTAGAGTAGGAGATTTGTTGAGACCACTACTTTTAAATTTCAATTCCTCTCTACTTAAATCCGTTAAAGATTTCAAAACTTTATTTACATCGATTTGTTTCTTGAGAATATTATCTGGCTCATTAATATCTTGGCTTTTATTTCCATAAGCCATACTTCCAAAGACTATTCCAACTAAAACAACAATGGCAAAAAAAGTTAGCAACCCTTTTTTACTAACCATACTTTCACCTCAAATTATAAAACGAAACTTATATATAAAAATATGTGTCTATAACTGTCAAATAAATTATATATCCATTTTTCAAATCTTCTACAAAAAATATGCTTCTGTGGTATCGTATGCAAAACTTTGGTTGGCAAAAGCTTTTATCGTTATTTCATGCTTTCCTTTTAAATTTGCTTTCCATGTATATGGTGGGGAATAACAATCTTTAACGAGTTTGCCATCAACATAGAATGCAGCACGCTCTGCACCAGAAACAAAGGCATTGATGGCGATACTCCCAATAATTATATTCTCTCGAGCTGGCATTATCATCCTTCCATTTATATACACCATTGGCATGAAATTATTTGGAAGACGAAACATTGCAGCTACGCCATTTACAGGAGGCAAATCATCGATGCCACAAATCCATGCCATGCTCCGCCTCACAATCCACCAGTTGTATCCCCATGATGTGTAGTTTCCTCCCGTCCATCTGTAAAGATATTTTTCTCTGAAAAGTGTATATTTGCTTCTTCCTGGAAATTCTTCAACATGTCCTCCGAGCATTGTTATTTCTTCTGGATGTGGTCCAAACAGCACAATGCGACCTTTTCCATATGTTGTTGCTATTGCAGCATATTGTCCTTTTATGTCTGTAGTAATATTTCCATCCATATACCATTTCCCCCATTTTTTATACCAGTGATGTATTGGAGCTTTCTCACTCGGCTCTTCATTATATATTGCTATTGGAATGACGTCTCCAAGCAGAGCATCGCTTGCATTCGCCAGATACATGCTTGGACCACCTTCGTACCTTATTATTCTTGTATCATTGGGATATGCTTCGAATATCGGATGTTTCATAAGCTTGCATTCTATTGGGACGCCTCCTTCCATGCCTGCCGTTTTATACAAATATTGCCATTCCTCCTCCTGGTCATCATTTATGTAAACATTGGCAATTTTGAGAACAGCTTTATTTATAACATAATCAGCAGTATTATTCGGCTTTTCATACCCCATACTCGCCTCATTGGCGCCGCCGCATATGCCAAGGTAGCCACCTCCGCCTGCAATAAAATTGCGAACCTGTTCCTTCCATATTGCATCGATGCCATACAGATATTGTCTTCCACTTGCTCCTATAACGAGGGCATCATAATTGCGAAGCTTTCCCATTATAATCTCCCTCTGGCTTATCTGGCTGACGAGAAAAACATATGTTTTTCCATCTGCATACCATCCATATCTTAAAGACGTTTGGAGAACTTTCACAGCTGGAACGATTGAGGGATAAACAGCTATTTTTTTATAAACAATGTCTTCTCCTTTTCCATGGTTTACATACGGAAATAAAAGAATCATTGTAATGATGACAATCATGAGCTTTTTCATAATGGTTAAAACATTTCATGTTAAAAATAGTTGCGTTGCCTTGCATTTAAATAGGATTCAACAGTTTCCTTGCTGCTGTACTGCGGTATAAATCCAAGCTCATGCTTTGCTTTTTCTCCACTTGCAACCCATTCATATGTTACAAAATCAATTATTTCTGGAGGAAATTTAGTTGCATGAAGTTTCCATGCAATTTTTAGCATGCTCTTTATAAGCCATGAAGGCATTTTAATGGCATGCTTTCCTGCCATTTCTATTAATTCCTTCCATCTGATTACGCCTTCTCCAACAATGTTGAAAATTCCTTTTGCATTTTTCTTCAAAACAATGTCATATGCTCTTGCAACATCATCTTCATGAACAAACTGCATCCTTGGATTTCTTCCATCAACAAGCGGAAGAAAAGGCATATTCAGCAAATCCACGTAAAAATGTTTTACATGCTGACCAACGACAAGGCATGGACGCAAGATTACAAGTTCTTTTCCAAGCATTTCTTTTGCAATTTTTTCCACCATTATTTTATGCTTGTTGTAATAATAGGTTGGATGCCCTCTTGTTTCATCTTCTTCCTTCAGCCATTCTGGATTGTCTTCCCATGCCCCATATACCATTGTGCTGCTCGTTATAACAAATTTTTTTACTCCTGCCTCCGCCCCAGCTCTTATAACATTTTTTGTTCCATTTATATCTATATCATACATTTCTTTCTGATTGTGTATTGGAGAAACAACAAAAGCAAGATGAATTATGGCATCAACTCCTTCAAAAATATTTTTTATATCCTTGCTCCTGACATCCATTCGATGATATTCAAGCTTTTTGAAGCCATGTCTCCATTCTCTCCTCGAAATTCCTATAATACGGTTATAAAAATCATCTTTCTCCATCAGAGATATTATTTTCTGTCCGAAATAGCCAGCTGCCCCTGTTATTGCAACGTCCATGCAAAGCTATCCAAAAAAGCTTAAAAAACTACCTGCCGCCCGCTCCTCCGCCGCCGAAGCCGCCACCGCCGCCGAAGCCGCCGCGACCACCTCCTTGACTTCCTCCTCGTGGACGAGCTTCACGTGGACGAGCCTCATTAACTCTAACACTCTGCCCTTCAA
>JAGGYX010000108.1 GCA_021162305.1 Thermoplasmata archaeon
CAACAAATCCATGTGGAGAGCAGCCTTTATTGCCATATGAATCATGCAATCTTGGAAGTATAAATCTTTCAAAGTTTGTTAAAGGTAATGATATAGACTGGGATGCCTTGAAGGATGTTGTATGGAAAGCTGTTCATTTTTTGGATAATGTTATTGATAGAAATAAATATCCAATTCCTCAAATTAAAAAGATGACTCTCGCCAATCGCAAGATAGGACTTGGAGTAATGGGTTTTGCTGACTTGCTCATACAATTGCGAATTCCATATGATAGTGAAGAAGCATTGGAAATGGCTGAGAAAATAATGAAGTTTATACAAGATGAAGCAAGAATGGCAAGCGTTGAACTTGGAAAGCAGCGTGGCTCTTTCCCGAATTTTAAAGGAAGCATGTGGGATGGAAAGTATCCTGCAATGAGAAATGCTACTGTTACAACAATTGCTCCTACAGGCACAATATCAATAATAGCTGGCTGCTCCTCTGGAATAGAGCCTTTATTTGCAATATCATTCATGAGAAATGTTCTGGATAAAGGAGATAAATTATATGAGGTGAATCCATACTTCGAGAAAATTGCAAAAGAACTTGGATTTTATAGCGATGAGCTAATGAAAAAAATAGCTGAAAACAATGGCTCTGTTAAGGGTATAGAAGAAGTTCCTGTTGAATGGCAGCGCATCTTCGTTACAGCTCTGGACATTGACCCAGAATGGCATGTTCGCATGCAGGCATCTTTCCAGAAATATACAGACAATGCAACCTCAAAAACAATAAATTTGAGAGAAGAAGCAAGTATAGAGGATGTAAGAAAGGCTTACATGCTTGCCTACAAGCTGAAGTGCAAGGGAATAACAGTATACAGATATGGAAGCAGACCAGAGCAGGTTTTGGTTGTAAAGGAAGAAGAGAAAGAAAAAGGCAAGGGCTTTGTCAAGCCTCGCCCCCGCCCGCGCCCGACAGTAATGTGGGGAGTGACAAGAAAAATGGAAGTTGGTTGCGGAAACCTTTATGTTACAATGAACGAGGACGAGCATGGGCTCTTTGAGGTTTTTGCTCGACTTGGAAAAGCAGGGGGATGTGCAGATGCACAGCTTGAAGCTATAGGAAGGCTAATTTCATTATGTTTAAGGAGTGGGATTGAAACCCGTGACATAATAAAGCAGCTTAAGGGAATAAGGTGTCCGAATCCATTGCTAACAAGAGGAGGAACAATTCTTTCATGCCCAGATGCAATAGCAAAGGCTTTAGAGGAGCATATTGAGGGCAAAGAAAAATTTGAAATAGCAAGGCTTGAGCATTTTGAAAAAGAAGAAGAAGAGGAGAAAGAGGGAGAAGACATCACAAAGCCGATTTTGCAAACAGAAAAGGAGGCTCCCGTTGGCGTATGTCCAGAGTGCGGCTCTCCTTTAGTATATGAAGAAGGATGTAAGATATGCAAGAATTGTGGTTACTCAACGTGTGGATGAAGTGAAGACTAAATTCCTTGAACTAAAACTGTAAACTGCTTCAGTATTTCTCTAACAGCATTCTTTTCATTTGTTATAAGATAGTATTTTCTGCATTTCCCTATTTTTATTAAGAAACCTTCTTCACCTTCTGTTATCTCATTTATATGATACCATTTTATTATGCCATTCCACAAATAGAATAAATATATGCCTTCATTTCCTATTGCCCATTCAGTTGGAATTCTTGTATTACATAAAATTATTGCAGTGGTTACAACGCTTGCCATCAAAATGGCTAAAATATTGTTATACTCAAAATGCTGAAAAAGAATATAGGGAATGATTGCAAATATAATTGACACCACAAGAGCCTTTTCACTCCTTCCTTTGTTTATTTTTTTCGCTGTCTCCTTTGCTTTCTTCATTGGAATTTTTTGTCTGAAATAAATCAAATCGTTTTCAGGTAGCTTAAGCATCATTTGAAAATGGCTTTTTAAATATAATTCTTTCAATGCGATTTTCTCTTCTCATATCTTCTCTTCATTGCAACAATAACAATATTGCATGCTGTTCCAAAAATGTTGGCAGTTACGATAGCAATATCATGGCGGAGTAAGCCATAAAAAAGCCATAAAGACATGCCAATTGCGAGTATTGCAGGCATATAATATGAAACATCTTCCATCTTCTTTGTTTTTAGCCCTCTCACAATTTGAGGAACAAAACCAAAACTCGTTAATGCCCCAGCCACAAGCCCTATAATTGCAACTTCCATGCATGATATGAAAGAGGACAATATATTAATGTTGCATTTTAGTATTGCTCACCAAAATGCATTGCGACGATAATCAAATCAAGGATGTTTATCTCCTTATCATTGTTTAAATCAACGCCTGCATCATAACCAGCTTCACCTTCATGACTACCAAAATGCATCGCCACCATAATTAAATCAAGCACATTTACAGTCTTATCGTTATTTAAGTCCCATGGATGAAATGAAATTTCAACACTCCCGTTGTGTATTTCGATGACAACAGCAGTAGCATTTGCATCAGAAACTATAACATCTGAAAGGTTCAGATATGATATGCCTTCTTTTTTGGCTTTGAATGTTATTTTGGCAAAAGTTCCAGCATGGTTTATGCCCTCTGGCACAATTATTGTCCCATACACGTCATTTATCACTCCATTTATATTATCAATGCTTCCATTATTAAAGAACATATCCCATCCATTGAATAGATCTCCTGCTTCTACTTTTGTTGCTTCAAGCAAGCTTGCATTGAAAAATAAATCAAATTGCATTCCTATAATAGGAACAGATGGATCTACCGTTACATTCACAATGAATGTATCGTTTACATTAACATGTTGCCAGCATGGAGTAATGTTTACGAATGTTGGAATCACGTGAACATAATTCTCCCATGTTTGCATCAAAGGATAATAATCATAATCGCCTCCTGCAACATAATATGGAGCATCACCAATTCCATCTCCATTTCCATCGCTTCCATTATAATCATCATAGTAATTGCCGAGATAACTTGTATAAACATTGCCATTATATGTGTATGTTATTGGCTCTGGAGAATGCCATGTATTGTTGGAACCATAAGAATAAACATTGTTGCTGTTATTTATGAAATTATTCAGGTAAATTAAGTTATTAAAAGAAGAATAAGTGTATATACCACTATCGTTGTTTGAATAAATGTCGCAGTTAGATATGGTATTGTTGGATGAATAATCCAGCCAGATGCCTTCATCATTGTTGTTGCTGGCATTGGTATTAGTGATAGTGCAGTTGGTGGAATGCCACAGCTCGATGCCATAATCGTTGTTGCTGTTAGCCGTGGTGTTGGTGATAGTGCAGTTGGTGGAAGAATCCAGCCAGATGCCAATCGTGTTATTGCTGGCAGTGGTGTTGGCAATGGAGCAGTGAGATGAGAAGCCAATTTCTATTCCAACGCTTGCGTTACTCACATTCTGATTTTCTATCTTCACATTGGTGCAGTTGGCAAGAATAATCTGCCCAGTTCCTGCTGGCACGGTGCCACCATTGATGTTCTTCCAGTAGTAGACTGGTTTGCCATTGACAGTGTTGGATGTATCGATGGTGTGGGTGTTCCAGTGGTAAATGTAATCGCCATCTATCAAAATGCCATTACCTACCATCGTGGTGTTGGCAATGGAGCAGTTGGTGGAAGAATCCAGCCAGATGCCAAACCAGTTGTTGCTGTTAGCCGTGGTGTTGGTGATAGTGCAGTTGGTGGAAGAATCCAGCCAGATGCCAAACCAGTTGTTG
>JAGGYX010000163.1 GCA_021162305.1 Thermoplasmata archaeon
GAAGTATCCCCTGCTTTTCGGTCAATTAATGTTTATTATGATCCTTTGAAGATAACTATTAATGAAGTTATTGCACTATTAAAAAAATCTGAAAAGGAAGCTCCGGAAATTAAAGATGAAAAAGTTAGAAGAGTATTTGTTCCTACTATTTTTGGTGGAGAATATGGCCCTGATCTAGAAGATGTAGCTCGGCAACATAATATGAAACCTGAAAAAGTAGTTAAGATTTTTACCCAGTATGATTATTTGAATTATTTTATTGGGTTTATGCCAGGGAAACCTTATCTGGGTGGATTACCTAAAATATTAGAAACACCTCGAAAAAAAATTCCTAGATTCAACGTAAGAGCTGGAGCAGTAGTAATATATGGAAGACAAGTGGCATTATTTGGATTACCTGAGCCTACAGGGACTAATTGGATTGGATGTTCTCCTATAAAAATATATGATAATAGAAAAAAGGAGCCAATACTTTTAAAAATGGGGGATTATCTTAGATTTTATTCAATCTCGGAAGAAGAATTTTTAAGTATTGAAAAAAAAGTGAAAAACAATGCTTACGATATAAAATATGAAATGATTAGTGAGGACGAGGCAAATAATGGGAGTTGACTTAGTATTTAGAGACGGTGGTTATTTTACGACAATTCAAGATTTGGGACGTTGGGGTAATCAGTCCTTGGGCTTTTGTATAAGTGGAGCGATGGATCAGTTTGCTTTGAAGATAGCAAATTTACTAGTAGGTAATGATTTGGGTGAAGCATGTATAGAAATGACTTTTAAAGGGGCTGAAATACAATTTAAAGGAGAAGCGCTAATTGCCTTGACAGGAGCAGATATGTCTCCTACAATTAATAATGAACCTATAAAACAATGGCAAACGATAAAAGTAAATTCAGGAGATATTCTGAAACTTAAAAATGTGATTACCGGATTTAGAACTTACTTGAGTGTTAAAGGAGGTTTCGACGTTCCAATTGTTTTAGGTAGTAAATCTTCTACACCACGGGAAAAGATAGGAGTTTTTGGTGGAAGAGCAATTAGGAAAGGTGACATTATTAGAGCTAATTATAATTTGGTTAACAAAGTTGAATTAAAATATTTTCAGTTAAAAAAAGAATATATTCCAAAGTATTATGATGATAACATAAAGAAAATAAGGGTTATAGATGGCCCGCATAGCGAATGTTTCACTAAAAGGGGAATTGAGACTTTTTATAATTCTTTATTTTCGGTTACTATTGAAAATGATCGTACAGGATATAGATTAGAAGGTCCAACTATAGAACATAAAGTAGATGCTGGGAGATTAATTTCTGGAGCAATAACGACCGGTGCTATTCAAGTTCCTGGTAGTGGTAAGCCAATTATCTTAACTGCAGAACATCGAACTCATGGTGGGTATCCCATCATTGCAACCGTGGCTACAGTTGACTTATCTGTTATAGGACAAAGTAAAGCAGGAGATAAAATAAAATTTGAGTTAATTGATTTGAAAGAAGCAATAAGTTTACTCAAAAAAGAAAGCGAGTTCTTTAAAAATTTTTGTGTATACGTTGATGATTTTAACCTAAAACTACTAAATGTACATAATTATTATGAATCTAATTTATTTAAAGAAATGGAGGTTTAGTTAATGATAAAAGTAGATTTGGTTTCGGATATTGGCGAAGGTTTTGGTAGGTATAAGCTGTGCGATGAAGAAGCTATTATTCCTTTGCTAACTTCAGTAAATGTTGCTTGTGGTTATCATGCTGGAGTTCCTAATATAATGAGAAAAATTGTAAAAATATGCAAAGAAAATGAAGTAGGTATCGGAGCACATCCTGGATTTCCTGATTTAATGGGCTTTGGTAGAAGATTTATGAAAATTAAAGATAACGAATTAGAAAATTATTTATACTATCAGATTGGAGCTTTAGAAGCTTTTTGTAAATTATATGGTTTAAAAATACAGCATTGTATTGCTCATGGTGCGTGGGGAAATTGGTTAGAACAAGATATTGAAAATGCTCGAAAGTTTGTTAAGGCAATTGCTAATTATAACAAAGAAATTATCATTCTTGCTATTTCTGGTGGATTTCGGATACAAGCTGCTAAGGAATTAAACCTTAAGGTGGCTAATGAATTTTTTGCAGATAGGGAAGTTCAAAATAATGGTAGACTTGTCCCCAGAACTGTCAGTGGTTCTGTGCTTCATGATAAGGATAAGATAGTAAAAAGAGTTTTGAAGGCAGTTCTTGAGAATAAATTAATTTCCTTTGAAGGTAAAGAACTTAATATAAAAGTAGATTCTATATGTGTGCATGGTGATACACCAGGGTCTTTGGAAATTATAAAAGCTATTAGAGCTGCTTTACTTAAAGAAGGTGTTGTTATTACAAAATTTGGTGATTTTATATAGTAGACGATAAATAAAGCAATAGCCAAACTTAATTGCAATAAATTTGTTCTTTGACAAGAAAAATCTATTGATTCAGTAACCTCCTTAATACTTAATAGGATTAGGAGGTTCTCGTTTCGATGGTTGAATCGCCACTCTACTTCTTTTAGGTAGAGAGGAAAATAAGTTTTGTTGATACCCCGATACTGGTAGAGCCAATGTTTGGCAAAGGA